>DATMNJ010000255.1:0-2781 GCA_035569175.1 Thermoanaerobaculia bacterium
GAAGCCCTTGATGGCCATGTTGAGGCCCGGCACGTCGCCGCCGCCGGTGAGGATGCCGATGCGTTTCGCCATGCCGCAGCTACCGCGGGAAGACCTGCGGAGCCGGCGAGCGGCGGCCCCGCGCGGCGGCCTTCAGCCGATCGCCTCCAGCCGCTCGATGAGGTCCACCACCCGGTTCGAGTAGCCCCACTCGTTGTCGTACCAGGCGAGCACCTTGAGGTAGCCGTCCCCCGCCGCCTGCGTCGAGAGGGCGTCGAAGATCGAGGAGTGGGGGTTGCCGATGATGTCCGAGGACACCAGCGGGACCTCGCTGTACTCGACGATGCGCGCGAGCGGCCCGGCGGCCGCGGCGCGCACGGCCGCGTTGACCTCCGCGACGGAGACGGCCCGCGCCATGCGGCACGTGAGGTCCACGATCGAGCCGTCGGGGACCGGGACGCGGATGGCCATTCCGTCGAGGCGGCCCTTCAGTCGGGGCAGGACTCTGCCCACGGCCTTGGCGGCGCCGGTCGTCGTCGGGATCATGTTCTCGGCCGCGGCGCGGCTGCGGCGCAGGTCCTCATGGGCGACGTCGGCCAGGCGCTGGTCGTTCGTGTAGGCGTGCACCGTCGTCATGAAGCCCTCCTCGATGCCGAAGCTCTCGTCGAGGATCTTCGCGAGCGGCGCGAGGCAGTTGGTCGTGCAGGACGCGTTCGACACGATCCGGTGCTCGGGGCGCAGCTGCCCGTCGTTGACGCCCATGACGATGGTCGCGTCGATCTCGTCCTTGGCAGGCACCGTGAGGACCACCTTGCGCGCGCCGGCGGCCAGGTGTTTCTCGAGCGGGGCACGGGTGAGCAGGCGCCCGGTCGCCTCGATCACGACGTCCACGCCGTGTCGCCCCCACGGGATGCGCGCCGGATCCTTTTCGGACGTCATGGCGGAGCGGCGTCCGGCGACCGTCATGCTCTCGGCGTCGGTCGCGACGTCTTTGGGGAAGACGCGCATCACGGTGTCGTACTTGAGCAGGTAGGCCAGGTGGTCATTGTCGAAGAGGTCGTTGATGACGGCCACCTCGACGTCGGGCCGGTCCGAGAGGATGCGGAAGACGCTGCGCCCGATGCGGCCGAAGCCGTTGATGCCGACACGCACGCTCACCGGGCCTCCAGGGACGCGAAGCGCTCGACGAGGTCCACCGCGCGGTGGGCGTATCCGTACCCGGAGTCGAACCAGGAGAGCGTCTTCGAGACGCGGTCGCCGAGCGTCATCGTCGCCAGGGAATCGAACGTCGCCGAGAAGCGCGAGCGCGCGACGTCCGAGGAGACGATCGGGGCATCCTCGTAGTCGAGCACGCCCCTCCAGCGCTCCTGCGCGGCGGCCGCCCGAAGCGACGCGTTCACGGCGGCGGCGGTGACGGGCTTCTCGTGCCAGGCGACGAGGTCCACCACCGATCCGTTGGAGATGGGCACGTTCATCGCGTAGCCGGACAGCTTCCCGCGCAGGCCGGGGAGCAGGTCCACGGCCATCGCCGGCGAGCGCGAGGCCTGCGGGATGATGTTCTCGGCGGCCGCTCGCCCGCGGCGCTTGTCCTCGGCCGGCACGTCGGCCAGGCGGTGCGCGCTCGTGTAGGAGTGGATCGTCGTGAAGATGGCCCGCCGGATTCCGAACGCCGCGTCCAGGATCGCGAGCACGGGCGTGAGGCAGTGCACGGTCGACGAGGCGTTCGAGACCATCCGTTGGGACGGCTCGATCGCGCCGTCGTTGACGCCCATGACGATCGTGGCGTCAGGCGCCTCGAGGGGCGGGGCGAGCAGGATGACCCGCCGCGCCCCGGCGGCCAGGTGCGCCTCGACCTCCGCGCGCGTGCGGCCGCGCGAGGTGGCCTCGAGCACGGTGTGCACGCCGAGCTCGCCCCAGCGCGGGACCGCAGGCTGATCCCTGCCCGACAGCAGCGGGATCGAGAGGCCGCCGACGCGAAGGCGCCCGTCGGCTGCGGAAACGTCCTCGGCGAGGCGGCCGAGCAGGGTGTCGAATTGAAGCAGGTACGCGACCGCCGCCGGGTCGGCGAGGTCGCTGATGGCCCCGATCTCCATGTCCCTGCGCGCGGCGAGCAGCCGGAAGAGGTTGCGGCCGATCCTGCCGAAGCCGTAGATGCCGACGGTCGTCACGCCGGTTGTGTACCACAGCGGCGGGGAGGCGGAAAGCAGGGCGGGTAAACTCTCCGCCATGAAACGCAAGCTCACTCTCGCAATGGTGTTCGTGCTCGCGGCCGCGGCGGCGAGTGCGGCGGACCAGCCCCGCGCGCGCACCCTCGGCGTCCCCTTCGACGGCACGCCCGGTCTGCTCGACGCGATCACCGACGTCAAGGGCGTGACGGTCGGGCACAGCACGATCGTGCGCGGAGAGGGAGCGCTCAAGGTCGGTGAGGGCCCCGTGCGCACGGGAGTTACGGCGATCCTTCCGCGCGGCCGCGAAACGATGAACGATCCGGTCTTCGCCGGGTGGTTCGCCTTGAACGGCGCGGGCGAGATGACGGGCACGACCTGGATCGAGGAAGGGGGCTTCCTCGAGGGGCCGGTCATGATCACGAACACCCACAGCGTCGGCGCCGTGCACGAGGCAACCATCGCGTGGCGCGTCAAGGAGGGCGCGGCCGACGCGACGGGGTACTGGTGGTCCAACCCCGTGGTGGCGGAGACGTGGGACGGGGAGCTCAACGACATCAACGGGTTTCACGTCAAGCAGGCCAACGTCTTCGAGGCGCTCTCGGGGGCGAAGGGGGGTCCGGTCGCCGAGGGCAAC
>DATMNJ010000256.1:0-2352 GCA_035569175.1 Thermoanaerobaculia bacterium
GCGCGTGGCGGGGGAGGCGAAGGCTGCGTGGAGGGCCGCCGCGATCGAGATGCGGCTCTCGTCCATGCAGCCCCACATGAGCGCGACGCCCGCGGTCTCGGCGATCGCCGCGATGCGCAGCGCGGGGCGGACGCCGCCGCACTTCATGAGCTTGACGTTGTAGATGCCGCAGGCGGGCTCGCCGGGAGGCCCCGCGAGCGCGAGGGCGTCCCGCTCGTCGTGCAGGCTCTCGTCGGCGGCGATGCGGGCGCGGTGGCGCGGCGTCAGCGTCCGGATCTCCTCGAAGGCCTCGCGGGGCACCGGCTGCTCGACGAACTCGATCGCGAGGGGCGCCGTCCGCTCGAAGAAACGCGCCGTCTCCTCGATCGTGTACCCGACGTTCGCGTCCACGCGGATCGTGACGGCGGCGCCGACTCTTTCGCGCAGGCGAGCCAGCCGCTCGAGGTCGAGGTCGAGCGCGTCGCCGATCTTCACCTTGAGGACGCGGAAACCGCGCGCGAGGTACTCGTCGGCTTCGGCCAGCGTCTCGGCGGCCGGCTTGATACCGATCGTGATGGAGGTGGGCAGCGCTTCGTGAGCGCGGCCGAGCATGTCAGCGAGCGGGAGCCCGAGGTGCTGCGCCAGCAGGTCGTGGAGGGCGATGTCGACGGCGGCCCGAGCGGCGGGTGTGCCCGCCGTGCGCAGGCCCGCCTCGCGGCAGAGCGAGGGCAACGTCCGGGCATCGCGGCCGATCAGCCAGGACAGGCGGTCGCCCGCGAGGGCGGCGGCGCAGGCCTCGAGCGTTTCCCCGGTGACGTGCTCGCCCGGGGAGCCGGCGCCGAGCCCGACGAGGCCGGACGCCGTCTCGATTTGCACCAGGACGTTGCCGACGGTCGAGAGCCGCTCCTGGCCGGCAATGGCGTAGGGCCGCGTCAGCGCGAACCGCTCGAGCCGGCTCGCGGCGTGCGTGATCCTCACCCCGTCGCCTCGGCCGCCAGAAACTCGCGCACCACCGGCACGAGCGCTCCGACGCCCTCCTCGAGGGGCAGGACGACGGGGATGCCGAGGCCCCAGCGCAGGCGTTGTTGCTCGGCGCGCAGGGCCTCCGGGCGCATGCCTTCGCCGTTCAGGGTCACGGCGAGGGTCCGGGCGCCGAGCCGGTGGATGAGCTCGATCTCGTCCGCGACGGGAGGGACCCTCAGATTGAACTCCTCGAGCCCTTCGTACCAGGCGCGGTGCGGCGCGTGCTGGAGGATCACGCCGGCCGCCCGGCCCGAGAGGATGAACTCCGAGCCGCAGGGACCCGAGGGGTTGCGCAGCGCCGACTGGCCCTCGAGCAGGATGAGCTCCGGCCTCGCCGCTTTCCAGCAGGACACGATCGCGTGTTCGAGCTCGCCCGAGACGAAATCGTTGGGCACCGAGTCGAGCACGAAACCGTAGGGCGCACCCTGCATCCAGCCCGTTTGCCCGGTGTAGACGAGCTCGGTGGGGATCCCGGCGGCCCGGCAGGCCTCGAGCAGGAAGCGCGCGGTGGTGCGCTTGCCGAGGGCGCAGTCGGTGCCGAGGACGGCAATCCGCGGCGCCGGGACCGTGAGGATCTCGCCGCTCCAGAAATGGAGCTGAGACCGGGGCGGCGTCTTGCGGACGTCCCGGATCGTGACGCCCTTGCGCTCCGCGGCCGCCACGGCGGTCGGGTCGTCCGACAGGAATTCGTGCAGGCCATTGACGACCGACAGGCCCGCCTCGATCGCCTCGGTGAGCAGGGCGCGCAGTCCCGGCGTCACGCGCCCGCCCGACGTCGCGACGCCGACCACGCAGAACTCGGGTTTCTCGGGCAGCGCCCGGACCGCATCCGCAATCGTCGCAAACACCGGGATGCCCCGGCGCACGCCGTCGAGGATCTCGCCGGCGTCGCGGCCCGCCACCGGGCCGTCGATCACGGCGAGGACGCGGTAGCGGTCGGTGCCCCGGACCAGGCCGTGCGCGGTCTTCGCGTTCGCCGTCGAGTAGAGATCGTCGCAGACGATGATCGCGGTGCCGTCCATGGCGGCGCATTATCGCCGAATCACCGAGCGATGCGCGGTAAACTGCCGCGGAAGCGGAGGCTCTCTCTGGCCGAGAAACGACGGACGGGTCCGGTCGCGCGCGCGGGTTCGCCCCGGTACGACGCGTCGCTGCTCACGCCGGAAGACCTCCACCTCTTCAGCGAGGGGACGCACCTGCGCCTGTGGGAGCGGCTGGGCTCGCACCCGCGCACGGTGGACGGGGTCGCGGGAACGTCCTTCGCGGTCTTCGCGCCCAACGCGGCCTCGGTGTCGGTGATCGGCGACTTCAACGGGTGGAACGAGGCGAGCCACCCCCTGCAGGCGGTGG
>DATMNJ010000257.1:0-4862 GCA_035569175.1 Thermoanaerobaculia bacterium
CCGCCGTTCGAAGGGCGAGAACTCGACCGGCCGTGACGGCCGCCGGCTTTTCGGCCTCGAGACTCTCCGCGGCGGCGTCTCCGAATTGCTCCCGGATGGCGGAGATGGTCGCCGTGATCCCGAAGCGCACGGGCGAGCTCGGGAAGCCGAGCTCTTCGACGCGGCGCAGGTTTTCCCGGCGGTTTCCAAGCAGATCGCTTTCCGAAGCACTCTGCTCGACCTCGGGCCCGTCGTCCGTTCCGCTCATCGAGCGGGAGTATATGGGGACAGCGCCACGCGGCTGCGGGCGGACCACGGTTCGCGAAAGGGAAGGCTAGGAGCGGGAGTCGCGGCGGTCGGTCTTCGGGGAATCCTGCATGAGCCAGAGGTCCGAGGTGGCGCGCAGGAGCCGGAAACGCGTGCGCGTCCAGGAACGGATCTCCTCGGACGAGGAGACGGCTTCCGCCTCGTCGATCACGACCGAAAGGGCCGCATCGATCATCGGCGCCCGCCCGAGCGTGGCCCGCGCGGCGCGCAGCGTCTCCGGCGGCGGCGCCACCCCGGCCGCGGCCCGCAGTGCCTCGGTCTCCTCTTCCGCCTTCAGGCGCAGGGCCACGGCGCGCAGCAGTGTCCGGTCGCGTTCGGTGGGAGGCTCGCCGCCGGCCGCGACCGTTTTCCGGGCGGCCTTCAGCTCCCAGGGTTCCAGACGCAGGTTCTCGAGGCCCGCGATCCCGGTCCGCAGCGGGCCGGCCCCGTCGTCGTAGACCTCGACGGCGCCGAGGATGCGGTCGAGGTTGGGTCTCCAGAAGAGCTCCTCGTTCGCGTCCGACTCGACTTCCTCCACGAGCCCGAGCGCCTCGTCGATGTCTTCCGCCGCCAGGCCGGCGAGGTCGAAGCGCCCGAGGACTCCGCCGATCGCCTCCTTGAGCTCCACGACCTGAAGGGCCCGAACGCCGCCCTCCCGCGACTGGCGCTCGTAGCGGTCGCGGGATTCCCGGAACTTACGGAACTCGTCGGCGCTCGGCGACTCGAGGCCGCCGCGCGCGAGCTCTTTCTCGAGCTCGCCGATTCGGTCCGTCGCCTCCTCGAGGCGGCGCTCCTCGCGCTCGTACAGCCGATGGAAGACCGACCGGGTCCGCAGGTTGCAGTGCGCCACGGCGACCAGGACCTCGGCATTGGCCAGGCCGCTTGCGACGCGGCGCTTGAGCGTGCGCACGTTGTTCAGGAGGCGCGCGGTGACGAGGTCTTCGAACTCCTGCGCGCGCGTCATGTCCGCGGCCAGATCGTCGAAGGCCCGGACGATCGACGGGGCCGTGGTCGCGTCCAGGCGCGGCCAGACGGAGGCGGCCGTCGCCGACTCGAAGAACTTCTTGAGATCCGGCCGCGGCCGGGGCGCCTCGGTGTCGGCCTCCCGCTGCCCCGCCGCGACGACCGTGGCGAGGAAGTCCACCTTGTCCACGACGTCGTCGTCCGAGTCCGGCTGGGAGAAATAGAACCGGAGGAGGTGGTAAGCGATCTTCTCGTCCTGGGGCTGCACCTTCTCGAAGAACCGCCGCACGTAGGACGGCGAGATGTGGCGGTCCGCTTCGCGCAGCTTGCGCGCAAAGGCGTCCAGGCGGTCGGAGAGGTCGCGGATCCGGGGAGCCACGCGCTCCGGCGCGGTCGTGTCGATCGCGCTCGCCACGGCGCGGACGTCGTCATAGAGCTTGCCGAAATCGAGGGCGTAATCGGGCTCCGTCGCGAAGAACGTCTTCTGCACGCCCTTCAGGAACTGGTGAAACGTCCACGACGCCTTGAACCTTTCGGTCAGGCGAATGTAGTCCTCGTGGAGAAGCTGGATTCGCTCGACGGACATCGTTTTGTTCTTTGGTTGCGGTTATTCTAGCGCGGAAGAGAGGAATGAACATGAAGACGATCGCGACCGACGGGGCACCCAAGGCCATCGGGCCCTACTCCCAGGCCATCGCCGCTGGCGGGTTTCTCTTTCTGTCCGGCCAGATTCCCCTCGATCCCTCCACCGGCGAGCTCGTTTCGGGCGGCCTGTCCGCCGGTGTCGAACGCGTCTTCGATAACCTCGAGGCCGTGCTGAAGGCGGAGGGCCTCTCGTTGGACGACGTCGTTCGAACGACCGTTTACCTGCTCCGGATGTCGGACTTCGCCGAGATGAACGCCACCTACGGCCGGCGGTTTGGAAACCATCGTCCAGCCCGTTCGACGGTGGCGGCGGCGGAGCTGCCCAAGGGCGCCGCCGTCGAGATCGACGCCATCGCCCGACTCAAGGGCTAGGGCGCCCGGCGCCCGCTCACGGCCACAGCGCCAGGCCGACCGCGGCCGCGACCCAGCCGAGGACCAGGACGCGGGTCGCGCGGCGGTGGAGCCGGTCAAAGCGCGCCTTCCACGGGTCGTCGGGAGGCGCGGCGTCGAAGGATCCGACCTTCATGTGGAAGTACTTCATTCGCGGGCGCAGGACCATCGCGAGATAAACGTTCGTCGCGATCGCGAGGAAGATCGATACGGCCGCGGTCACCGCCGGGCCTGCGAGCCGTCCCCCGCGCTCGAGCGTCACGAAGACGCCGATCACGAGCGCGAGCGACAGCACCTGCTTCACGATCTCGAAGCGGCGCAGGATCTCGCCAAACGCGGCGCCGGCCTGGTCACGCGAGGCCACTTCGCGGAAGACGACCGGCGCCGCGAGCACGACGAGCAGGGTTCCGCCGACCCAGAGGGCGAGGGAAAAGCGAATGACCAGCTCCGGCGCGTCCAAGGGCGGGCAGTCTACCCGACGCTCGGCCGCGCTAAGATCCCCGCGGGATGGACGCGGAGCTCTCCGACGCGCTCGATGACCTGATCCTCGGCCGCGGCGTCGCGCGCGGACGGCACGAGCTGCGATTTCAGGGGCGGCCCGTGAGGGCGGCGTTCGAAGAGCGACTCGCCGCCAACGGCTTTGCGCCGACCACGGTCGCCGCCCTCGCCATCGTTGCGGGCGAGAGAGTCCCGGCCTTCCATCTCGACGGGGACGCCGCGGACTTCGGATACGTCCGGTGGGAAATCTTCACCCCGCGCAGCCGGCGCAAGCTCTTTGCCTCCGAGAGGCGGCGCCCGGACAACCAGGAGTGGGCGGTCCAGCTGGCGCCGGCATCACAGGAAACAATCTGGGCGGACCCCGGCCGCAAGGAGCGCCACGACGTGGACACCGTCGTCGCCGTCAATCCGTGAGCGCGGGTCCGCTCGTCGAGACCTTCCCGGTCGGACCACTGCAGTGCAACTGCACGATCCTCGCGGACCCCGTGTCGGGCGAGGCGGTCGTCATCGACCCGGGTGACGAGCCGGAGCGCATTCTGCGCGCGCTCGAGGCCGCGAAGCTCTCGCCCGTCGCCCTCCTTCACACGCACGCCCACTTCGACCACATCACGGGATCGCGTGGGGTCCAGGAAGCGACGCACGCGCCGATCAGGCTGCATCCCGCCGACCGGCCCCTCTACGATGCCCTTCCCGAGCAGGCGGCGTTCTTCGGCCTCGGTGCGCAGGCCCCTCTCCCGCCCGACGCCCCGCTCGAAGACGGGGAGAGCATTCGCTTCGGCGCCTACGTCGTCCGGACGATCCACACCCCCGGCCACACCCCCGGCTCGACCTGCTTCCTCCTCGAGGGAGACGATCCGATCCTGTTTTCGGGCGACACGCTCTTCCGCCGCTCGATCGGCCGCACGGACCTGTGGGGAGGCGACACCGACGCGATCCTGGCCTCCATCCGGGAGAGGCTCTTCATCCTGCCCGGCGGCGTCCCGGTCGTCTGCGGCCACGGGCCGGGAACCACGATCGACGAGGAGAAGCGGCTGAACCCTTTTGCCGGGTCGTGAGCCTTCCGTATAATCGCCGTCCATGAGGCTTTCGCTTCCCGAACAATCCCAGCTCGTCTCCGCCTTCTGGCGGGACGCCGCGTCGGTCTGCCCGTCGCACGACGTGCCCATGCGCTCGTTTTTCGTGGACCGCGTCTACAAGCCCCAGGTCGTCATGGTGTGCCCGAAGGGCGAGATGTTCCGGTTCGCCCAGAAACCGAAGCAAATCGAGTTCTCGCGGCCCCACCTGAAGACGATGGTCCGGGACGCGCAGGAGGCGGAGGCGCCGGCCTGCCCTCAGGATTTCCAGGCCCTCGTCGTCTACCGGACGCCCGCCGTGTTCTTGCCGCAGGGCTGGGACTACTCCTTCGTCTGCCCGAACTGCCTCTCCTACGGCCAGTGGATCGACACCGGACGCGGGGAGGACGACGTCGTCGCCGCGGCGAAGCCGAAGAAGGAAGCCCCGGCCTTCCACGACGAGACGATCCCGCTGCCCAAGCGCATGGAGATGGCCAAGGACGGCGACCTCGCCCTCAAGCTCTACGCCGCAATGGCCCAGACCGACTGCACGGCTTGCGGTTACGACTGTGAGGGCTACGCCGCCGCGCTCGCCTCGGGCAAGGAGAAGGATCCGAACCTTTGCGTCCCGGGCAAGGAGGAGACGGCCAAACTCGTCAAGGACCTCCTGAAAGGCACGGGGCTGCCCGCGGCCTCCGGGTAGCGCTCAGACGATTTCTCCGCCCGGCGATCGCCCGTTCGCCGGCGGTTCGGTGGCCCGGCGCTCTGCGGGCCGGGTCGGCAGAGCGAAGGTGAAGCGGCTGCCCTGCCCCACCACGCTCGAGGCCCAGATCGTGCCGCCGTGCAGCTCGACGAGGTTGCGCGCGAGAGCGAGCCCGATTCCCATCCCCGCGTGCCCCCGCGTCGCCGAGCCGTCGACCTGGCGGAATCGCTCGAAGACGTGGGGCAACTCGCTCTCGGGGATCCCGATGCCGTCGTCCTCGACGCTCACGAGGTACCTCTCCCCCTCCCGCTCGACGCGCACGACGA
>DATMNJ010000258.1:0-7212 GCA_035569175.1 Thermoanaerobaculia bacterium
GCCGGCGTCTCGAACTTCTTGTGGGCGATGAAGAAGTGAAAGATGTCTCCGAGCAGAGTGATGGCCGTGGCCCCGCGCCGCCGGGCCGTCTCGAGGGCCTGCAGGAAGGGCTCCTCGTCTCCGGGCTTGCGCCCCACGTGACTGTCGGCAATGACCGCGCGCATCGCGCCCAAAGATAGCCGAGATCGGCGGCCGCGCGCATTTGGCCGCCGCGAACTAAAATGAGCGACGATGAGCGCGAGCGCCCCCCCGAAGGCCCGGCCCGCCGGCGTTCTGCAGCCCTGGCAGCGGCGCCTGTACCGCATCCTGCTGGTTCCGCTCGGGCTGATCGCCGCCAACTCCATCTACCTCGCCGCCTTCACCCGCGACACGCGCTTCTTCTACGCGATGTTGCTCCTGCACCTCGCGCTCGGCCTGCTCATCGCCGTGCCGTTCTTCCTCTTCGCGTTGACCCACGCCAAACGCATGATCGGGATGTGGAACCGCCGGGCCAAGGCCGCGGGCCTGGCGATCGTGATCCTGTCCGTCGTGTGCGTCGCCACCGGACTCTTCATGACGTTCCGGGGCGCCACGCTGAACAACCGGGCGGTCTGGCTCGCCCACGTCGCGGCGGTGCCTCTGGCCCTCGTCGCCTTCATCCTTCACCGCCGCGCGCACGTCCACAAGCTCCAGTTCCGGCGCCTCTTCGCCTGGGGCGGCGCGGTCGCCGTCTTCCTCGCCGCCATGGGGGTCGCCGCGAGGCTCGAAAAGCCGGCGAAGCGGATCGTCAACGTCAACGGCGACACGGTATTCTATCCCGCCTCGAGCGAGACCTTCGACCAGGGACTGCTCGACGGCCGGAGGCTCGCGGCGAATTCCTACTGCAAGCAGTGCCACCCCGACTCCTTCCACCAGTGGGAGCGCTCGGCGCACCGATTCTCGTCCTTCAACAACCCGTTCTACCGGAAGAGCGTCGAGCTCATGGCCGACCGCGTCGGCCGCGAGCGCACCAAGTGGTGCTCCGGCTGCCACGACCCGGTCGTGCTCTTCACCGGACAGATGGGCAAAGCGACGCAGGCGTCCTTCTCGTACGACTCGTGGGAGGCGCAGCAGGGCCTGACGTGCATGTCCTGCCACTCGATCACCGAGGTCAAGGACGTGAAGGGAAACGGCGCCTACGTCATCGAGGAGGCGAAGCAGTACCCGTTCGCCTTCTCGAGCGTCCCGGCGCTGCGAGCGGTCAACCGCCTCCTCATCCGGATGGAGCCCTCGCTCCACCGCAAGACCTTCATGAAGCCGGTCATGAAGAGTCCCGAGTTCTGCTCGACCTGTCACAAGGTCGCCCTCATCCCGGCCTTGAACGGCTATCGGTGGTTGCGCGGCCAGGACCACTACGACGGCTGGTACGACTCGGGGGTCTCCGGCCGCGCCGTGCGGTCCTTCTACGACCCGCCGAAGCCGAAGGCCTGTCGCGACTGCCACCTTCCCGACTTTCGCTCCGACGAGTTCGGCAACAAGAAGGGATTTCTCCACGACCACGTCTTCCCCGCCGCAAACACGGCACTGCCCTTCATTCGGGGCGACCGGGACACCCAGAGGACGATCGAAGAGTTCCTCCAGAACAAGGTTCTGACCGTGGACGTTTTCGCGGTGCGCCGCGGCGACGAGCTCGTCGTGCTCGGCGACCGGCCGGTCGTCGTGCATCCGGGCGAGACGCTCGAGGTCGAGGTCGTCGTCCGCACCCGCGGCGTAGGCCATCCCTACACCAACGGCACGGCCGACTCGAACGAGACCTGGGTGTCGCTCGAGGCCGCGGGCGATGCCGGCCGGTTCTTCGCGAGCGGCGTGCTGGACGCGCAGGGACGCCTCGACGCGGCGGCGGACCGGCTCTCGACCCTCGTCATCGACGAGGAGGGCGGCCACATGGACCGACGCCAGCCGCAGGACATCCGGGTGCCGCTGTACAACAACGGCATCGGGCCGGGCTCCGCGCGCGTGGTGCACTACCGCGTCACGATTCCCGAGGACGCGAAGGGGGCGATCACGCTGTCCGCCGGCACGCACTACCGGAAGTTTTCGCGCGACTTCACGACGTTCTCGCTCGGCGCCGGCCAGCCGTCGCTGCCGGTGACGACGCTCGCGCAGGACGCGGTGAGCCTGGCGCTCACCCCCGGCCCCTCTCTCGCCGGGAGAGGGGGGGACGCGGGGCGGGGGAAAAACGCCGGCGGCGCTCGCGGAAACAGCGACCCTCTCTGGCTGCGCTGGAACGACTATGGAATCGGCCTCTTCCTCCAGGGCGACTTGAAGGGAGCGACACGCGCGTGGACGAAGGTCGCTGAGCTCGCGCCGGACAAACCGGACGGGCCGCTCAACCGCGCCCGGGCCGAGATCGCCGAGGGCCGGCTCTCGGAGGCTAGGGCCTCGCTCGCCGAGGCCGAAAAGCGCCGGCCCCGTTGGGGAAAGACCGCCTTCTTTCGGGCCACGGTCGCCAAGGACGAGGGCCGTCTCGACGACGCCGAGAAGGACCTGAGGGCCGTCCTCGAGACGTTTCCGCTGGACCGCGTCGCCTGGAACAACCTCGGCCTCGTTCTCTGGCTGGCGGGCCGATTTCCCGACGCCATCGCCGCGTACGAAAAAACGCTCGCAATCGATCCCGAAGACGTGAACGCCCACTACAACCTGATGCGTGCGTACCGCGCCATGGGCGACCGGGGCAACGCCGACCGGCACGATGCCGCATACCGCAAGTACAAGGACGACGAGTCCATCCGCGCGATCGCAGGCGATTTTCGGCGGGACAACCCGTGGGCCAACCGCGAGTCGCTGCCGATCCACGTGCACGCGGAGGCAGAGCCCCCACCGGACACGCCGGCGCCGTGGGTGGCGCGGATCGGCCCGAAGGGCTACGAGACCGACCGCGGCTACCTCACGCGGCCGCACGCTCCCGTCCCGCCCGAGGCCGCGCAGTGGTCGTACGCCGAAACCGCGGGCAACGGCGCCTCCGGCCCGCAGCGCGCGCCCTCGGCGCCCTAGGCGGCGGCACGGTAAACTGCCGCGCCGTGCGGCGCCCGCTCAGAATCGCAGCCCTCCTCTGCCTGGCCCTCGGTTGCCGGAGGGCGGAAAAGCCGGCCGTTGCGCCGGCCCCGACGCCCGTGCGCACTGCGCCGCCGGCGATCGCGTTCGCCGAGAAGGCGGCGCAGCTCGGAGTCGACTTCACGCACGTCAACGGCGCCGCCGGCAAGAAATGGATGCCGGAGACCATGGGCGGCGGCGTGGCCGTCCTCGATTACGACGGCGACGGCCGGCCGGATCTGCTCTTCGTCTCGGGATCCTACTGGCCGGGCGATCCCCGCGCGGCCTCTCAGAAATCCTCGCTGGCGCTCTACCACAACGAGGGCAACGACGCGAACGGGGTTCCCCGGTTCCGGAACGTCACGCGCGAGGCCGGCCTCGAGAAGGTCTTCTACGGCATGGGCGCCTCGGTCGCGGACTACGACAATGACGGACGCGATGACGTGTACGTCACCGCCCTCGACGGCAACCACCTGTTCCACAATCTCGGCGGCCGCTTCGAGGATGTCGCGAAGGCCGCGGGCGTCGCCGATTCGGGCTGGGGCACGTCGTCCGCGTGGCTGGACTACGACGGCGACGGTTTGCTCGATCTCTACGTCGGGCGTTACGTGGACTGGAGTCCGGCGAAAGACCTCTTCTGCACCCTCGACGGCAAAACCAAGTCGTACTGCACGCCGGAACGCTACCCGGGCACCTCCTCCCACCTCTACCGCAACCTCGGCAACGGCCGCTTCGAGGACGTCACCAGGAAAGCCGGCGTCTCCAACGAGAATCAGAAGGCGCTCGGCGTCGCCCCCTGGGACTACGACGGCGACGGGCGCGTGGACCTCCTCGTCTCCAACGACACCGCTCCGAACAACCTCTTCCACAACAAGGGCGACGGCACGTTCGAAGACGTCGGGATCCCGGCCGGCGTGGCCGTGGACGAGGCCGGCCGAGCGCGCGGCGCGATGGGCGCGGCCTGGGCGGACACGAAGAACGGCAAGGGCGCGTCGGTCGCGATCGGCAACTTTTCCAACGAGCTCAAGTCGCTCTACTGGACCGACTCGGGCGAGGTCTTTCTCGACGAGTCGCCGAGAAGCGGCGTCGGCGCAAGCTCCTTCCTCGACCTGACCTTCGGCGTCCTTTTCCTGGACGCCGACCTCGACGGCCGGATGGACCTGCTCTTTGCCAACGGACACGTCGAGCCGACGGTGCAGCAGGTGCAGAAGGACGTCACGTACCGCCAGGCCCCGGTCCTCTACCGCAACGCGGGCGACGGGCGCTTCACGCCTCTCGGCGAGCTCTCGGGCGACCTCGCGAAGCCGCTCGTCGCGCGCGGCGCGGCGTACGCGGACCTGGACGGCGACGGCGATCTCGATCTCATCCTGGTCGAGAACGGCGGCCCGGCCCGCGTCTACCTGAACCCCACGAACGCCCCGGCCAAGAGCGTGCGCGTGCGACTGGTCGGGACGGGCAAGTCGAACCGCGACGCCGTCGGCGCCCGCGTCACGGCGACGATCGGCGACCGCACGCTCTCTCAACAGGTCTCGGGCGGCCAGTCCTACCTCTCCGCTTCCGAGAAGACCCTGACCTTCGGCCTCGGCGGCGCCGCGAAAATCGACCGCCTCGAGATCCGGTGGCCTGATGGAACGACGCAGAGCCTCGAGAACGTCGCGGGGGGAGCACGCCTGGTGATCAGCGAGAGGACCGGGCGCTAGGGCCGTGCAGCTGCGCACCGACCGGCTCGAGCTGACGGCCGCGACGCTCGCGCTGTCCGAAGCCGAGCTCGAGGACCGCGCCGCGTTTGCGCGGATCCTCGGCGCCGCCGTTCCGGCCGAGTGGCCTCCGGAAACGGCGGCCGACGCACTCCCCCTCTTTCTCGGCTGGCTCCGGGAACACCCCGACTGGGAGGGCTGGCTCGGGTGGTACGCCGTCCGCGTCGACGGCTCCGAGCGCGTGCTCGTCGCGGGCGGCGGATTCCTCGGGGCGCCCGACGCGAGCGGCATGGTCGAAATGGGCTACTCGGTCCTGCCGGCGTTTCAGGGCCGGGGCATCGCGACGGAGATGGTCACGGCGCTCGCCGCCTGGGCCTTCGCGCAGCCCGCGGTGACGCGGATCGAGGCGGACACGGACCGCCGCAATGCCGGCTCGTGGGCCCTGCTCGCCCGCGCCGGGTTCGTCGAGATCGGCGACGGTCGGGAGCCGGGTGCGGCGCGACTGCGCGTGGAGCGGCCGCGTGACTGACGCGACCCGCCGCGCCGAGGCCCGGGATTCGCCGCGGCTGGCGGAGCTCTCGACCGAGCTCGGCTATCCGATGACCGCCGGCGAAGCCGCCGAGCGGCTGCGCGAGCTTTCCAGTCATCCCGATCACGCGATCCTCGTCGCCGAAGAGAAAGGCCGCGTCGCGGGATGGATCCAGGTAAGCCTGCCGCGCATCTTCGAGACGCCGCGCCGGGCAGAGATCGCGGGCCTCGTCGTGGACGAAGCGGTGCGAGGCCGGGGCATCGGGAGCGGTCTCGTCGCCGCCGCCGCGGCTTGGGCGCGAGAGAAGGGATGCCTCGCGCTGCGCGTACGGACGAACGTCGTGCGCGAGCGGGCCCAGGCCTTCTACCGGCGCGCCGGATTCGGCCCGGTCAAGACCCAGGCGGTCCTCGAAAAGCCGATCGACTAGCTCGGGCCGGTGAGGGCCCGGCCGCCGGGGACACGGGTTCGAGGTCGCCGCCGGGGCGCACGCGATAGGTCTTCCGAGCCGGAACGCCGCGAAACGCCTGCGTCTTTCCGTCCGGCCAGCGGACCTCGATCTCGTCGGCCGCTCCGGCGTCGCCGAGGCCGAAGTGGAGCGGGACGAGCGAGCCCGAGGCGTACGACGGCGAAACGCGATAGGTCTGCGTCTGGGCACGGCCGGAGGCCGTCACCCGCACGCGCGTGCCGAGAACCGTCGCGCCGGCGGCGCCGACCGCCGGCTCGACGGCCACCCAGCTCTTCCGGCTCCCGATCTGGTTGAGGAAGACCCGAACCGGACCGTCTACATCCACGACGACGAGATCGAGCCCCCCGTCGCCGTCGAGGTCGGCGACCGCCGTTCCCCGGCCCACCATGCGCAGGCTCGCGAGATCGCCCGAATTCGTCCACTCTTCGAACTTTCCCGCCCCGAGGTTGTGCAGGAGCACCGTCTTCTGCGCGTACCCCGGGTCGCCCGCCTCCACGTACGCCGCTCCACCGCTCTTGTAGTGCCCGAGCATGCGCGGCAGCCGGGGCGCGAGGTGCCCTCCGGCGGCGTAGAGGTCGGGCCAGCCGTCGTTGTCGAAGTCCGCGAAGTGCGTTCCCCAGCGCACGAAGGGCTGTCCGATGGCTCCCGCCCCGGACGCACCGCTCGCGTCCTCGAAGAGGACGCCGTCCACGTTCCGGTAGAGGCTGCTCGGCTCGGCGCCGAAGTTCGTGACGAAGAGACTGTCGCGCCCCGTGCCGAAGGGATCCCCGACCGCGACGCCCATCCCGGCACGGGGCCGCTCGCCGAGCACGCCCGCGCCCGTCTGCGCCGTGGTCTCCTCGAAGGTCCCGTCGCCGCGATTCCGGAAGAGGCGGTTGGAGACGCGGTCGTTGACGAAGTACAGGTCCTCCCGCCCGTCGCCGTCGTAGTCGAGGACGGCGATGCCGAGCGTCTTCGTTTCCGAGGCCGCCATCGCGAGGCCGGCCTCTTTCGTGACGTCCTTGAACTTGCGGCCGCCCAGGTTGCGAAAGAGATGCGACGGCTGCCCGACGTAGTCCTCCGGGACGCGCAGCTCGAACTGGGGCTGCGCGGCCTCCCACTCGGGCGTCGAGTCGAGGTAGTTGGCCACCGCCACGTCGAGCCGCCCGTCGCCGTCGTAGTCGAGGAACGCCGCGCCCACCGAAAAGAGCGGGTCCTCGAGACCCGTGTCCCGGCCCTGTTCGAACGTGCCGTCCCCGCGATTCCACCAGACCGCGTTCGCGCCGACGTTGGTCAGGTACAGGTCGAGGCGGCCGTCGCCGTCGAGGTCGGCCCAGAAGGCGCCCATTCCGAGGCCGCACGCCCGAATGCCGGACTCGTCGGTCACGTCCTCGAAGCGTCCGCCCCCGACGTTGCGGTAGAGCCTGCCGCAGGATTTCGTGTTGGCGTTGCCCCAGTGCGGAATGGAGTTGGTCACGAAGAGATCCGGC
>DATMNJ010000259.1:0-19600 GCA_035569175.1 Thermoanaerobaculia bacterium
CGAGATGCCCGACGCCGAAGACGCCCTGGCGCGGCTCGAGCGATTCCTCGAGCAGGCTGCGCCGGCACTCGGGCGGGCGCTGCGGTCCGAGCGCAAGACCGTCGGCATGCTCCACGCCATCGAGCGGCTGACCAACCTGTACGACCTGTCGAAGGCCTTCGGCTCGACCATCGACCTCGAAGAGCTGTCGGCCCTGATCGTGCGCAAGGCCGCCGACTTCGCCACGGCCGAAGTGGCCTCCCTCTGGACCCTCGACGGCGAGGACGTCACCCTGGCCGCCACGGCTCTCAACGAGAACTACGAGATCGCCTCGCCGCCCGAGGCCGTCGGCGCGTCGCTCGTCGGCGACGTGATGGCCGAGCAGAAGCCCATCCGGCGCAACCGCCTGCCCGACGACGACCCCGTCGCGACGGAGACGGACGGCTATCCGATTCGGTCCGTCCTCGCCGTGCCGTTCACGGAGGACGACGTCCCCGTCGGCGCGCTCGTGCTGGTCAACAAGCGAGGCCGCCATCCGGAGTTCTCGGCCGAGGACGAGGAACTGCTGGCCGATCTTTCTCGCCAGGCCGTGCGGGCACTGCGCAACGCCCGACAGCACGAGGCCGAGAAAAAACTCGAGGAGCTGGACGCGCTTCTGGCCGTCAGCCGCGAGATCACCGCCACGCTCGACCTCGACAAGGTCATGAAGACCATCGTCAACGCCACCTCGGCGCTGATCGCCTACGACCGCTGCGGTATCGCGATCCAGGAGAAGGGCAAGCTGCGCCTCGGTGCGATCTCCGGCACCGCCGAAGTCAACCGCAACGAGCCGGAGACCCGCCGCATGGAGGACCTGCTTCAGTGGGTCTTCCTCTCGGGCACCGACACCGCCGTCACGCAGCTCGAGGACGGCCAGATCACGGCCGACCGGCCCGAAACCGAGGAGAAGTTCCGTGCGCTCTTCCAGCAGACGGGCCTGCGCTCCTTCTTCGGCCTGCTGCTCAAGGACGAAGAGGGCAAGCTCGGAGCGATCGGTTTCGAAAGCAAGGAGCCGTTGATCTTCGACGAAGGGACGCGGGACCTGCTGGCGATCCTCATCAATCAGGCAACCGTGGCCGTCCGCAACGCCCAGCTCTACCAGCAGGTGCCTCTAGCAGGGTTCTGGAAACCGTTTCTGGCGCGGTGGCAGAGGTTCAGCCAGGTCCCGCGACGGCGGCGGCTGGCCTGGGCCACCGGAATCGCGATCGCCGCCATCCTCCTGTTCCTGGTTCCGTGGCGGCTTCGCGTGGCCGGCCCCGCGCGCATCCTGCCCGGGCAGCGCGCCGCCGTCACGGCGGGTGTGGATGGCGTGATCGCGACGGTCCTGCACCGGGAGGGCGACCGTGTCGCGGCCGGGGACGTGATCGCCACGCTGAAGGACGAGGGCTACCGGGCGGCCGTGGCGCGAAGCCGTTCCGCTCTCCAGATCGCCGAGAGCGAGATGGCGCAGCACAGGCAGGAATCCGACCCGGCGGCCTTCTTTGCCTCGCAGTCGCGGCGCGACGAACTGCGTGCGCAGGCCGCCCTCGTCGAAGAGGAGCTCGACCGCACGCGGTTGCGGGCGCCCGTCTCAGGAGTTCTGGTCACGCCACGCATCGAAGAACGGGTCGGGCAGCTGCTCCCTCGCGGCGTCGAGTTCTGTGTCGTCGCGGACGTCGGGATCATCACGGCCGAGGTTGCCGTCCCGGAGGAGGACGTCGCTTTCGTTCACGCCGGCCAGGCCGCGATGCTCAAGATGAACCCCTACCCGACCCGCACGTTCGAAGGGACGGTAACGCGCGTCGGGGCGCGGATGCGCGAACAGGGGCCCGACCGCGTCCTGATCGCAGAGGTCCGGGTCGAGAATCCGGGCGAGACGCTCCGGACGGGCATGCAAGGGGTCGGGAAGATTCGCGCAGGCACGCGGAGCATCGCCTTCCTGCTTCTGCGCCACCCCGCTCGCTATCTCTGGTCGCGGATCTGGCCCCTCTTGCCTTGAGCACGGTTGCCCGAACCGGCCTGCTCGCGGCCGCCCGCCCCGAAGAGGCCGCGGCGGCGCTGGCGGCCCGGCAGGGACGGCAGGACCACCCGCGGCTGCGCCCGGACCTCGTCATTCGCCGCCAGGTGCGCATGGGAGAAGTGACCTGGGTGGTCAAGGATCCGCTACCCGCCCTCGGGAACTACGTGACCTTCACGGACCCGGAGTGGACGATCATCGCCCTCTTCGACGGAACGCGGACGCGCGCCGGAATTGGCGAGGAGTACAACCGTCAGACCGGAGCGGGCGTCGATCTGTCCTTCGTCATGGAGTGGGAAGAGGAGCTGCGGCGCTTCGACCTCATCGAACAGTCGGCGGGCGAACGGAACCTGGAGCTGCTCAAGAAGTTCAAGACCGCGCGTCAGAGGGCCGCGGACGCCAAGGCGGAGGGCTTCAACCCCTTCTTCATCCAGTTCAGCATCGTCGATCCCGACCGGTTCCTGAACCGCACGGTCCGGTTCGTGCGCTGGATCTGGTCGCCTCCGGTCGTCCTCCTCTGGTGCGTCGCCGCGGCCTGGACCGTCGGCGTGTTCTCCCAGAACTTCCAGCCCCTGTGGTCGGGGACGGTCGAGCTGTACGCCTTTCTCGGCAAGCCTTTGCTCGACGTCCTGCAGTTTTTCTTCATCCTCTCGTTCATCGGCGGCATCCACGAGCTCGGGCACGCGTATTCCTGCAAGATGTACGGCGGCGAAGTCCACGACATCGGGATCGCGCTGTTGTACTTCACGCCCGCCTTCTACTGCGACACGACCGACGCCATCCTCTTCACCAACAAGTGGCACCGCTTCTGGGTCACGGTCGCCGGCATCTACATCGAGGGATTCCTGTGCTCGGCGGCCACCGCCCTCTGGGTCGTCTCGTATCCGGACACGCTGCTCCACGAGCTCGCCTTCAAGACCATGCTCTTCACGGGGGTGTCCACCGTCTTCTTCAACATCAACCCGCTCATGAAGATCGACGGCTACCACGCGCTCACGAGCGTTCTCGAGCTACCCGAGCTGCGTGAGGATTCGTTCCGCTACATCGGGGCCTGGTTCCAGAACCGCGTCCTGCGCCTGCCGGTGGACGTGCCGGTCTTGTCGCGCCGGAGAAAGCGGATCTACTGGATCTACGGTCTGCTGGCCCTGAGCTACGTCACCGTGATCATGCGGTTCGTCGCCGGGCTCTTCTTCAATTTCTACTCGAGGTACTTCCCCGACTTCGCGATCGTCCTGCTCGTCCTGACCCTCTATCGCATCTTCCGCAAGCGCGTGCGCCTCTTCACCCGCACGGCAAAACTCTTCTACCTCGACAAGAAGGACTTCATCATGGCTCCGAACACCCGCCGTCCGCTGGTCGTCGTCGCCGTCCTCGTGGCGCTCCTTCTCGTCTTGCCCTGGACGCGGCGCACGATCCGGGCGCCGATCGTTCTCCAGCCGCTGACCGAGATCCGCCTCGAGGCCCCGGAAAACGCCACGGTGACGGAAGTCCTGGCCGGAGAGGGAGACCTGCTGCGGGCCGGCCAGCCGATCGTTCGCCTCGTGAGCGCCGGGGCCGCGGCCGACCGCGCCGTGCACCGCGTCGAGAAGGACCGCTTCGCGATGGCGGCCCGCAGCGCCCGCGAGGCGAGCGATCCCGCTCTCGCCTACGAGGCCGATCGGAGGAGCGCGTCCCTCGACGAGGCCCTCGAGAGCGACGCCGCGAGGACCGAGCGCCTCGTCCTCCGGAGCCCCATCGGAGGTCGCTTGCTGACGCCCCGCCTCGGCGATCTTCGCGGCACCACGCTTGCCGCAGGGACGCTGATCGCGGAAGTCGGAGACACGCGCACCCTTCGCGCCAATCTCGCCGTCTCCGAGCGGCTTCTGGAATACCTCGCTCCGGGCGAGGCCGTCGTGGCCATCTTCCCGGGGCGCCCTCTGGCCGCCGCGCACGGGGTGATCCAATCGATTTCCGCGGCAACGCTCGACCAGTCACGGACCGCGACCGCGCACGAGCCCGCTGCTCCGAGCGCCATCCCGGACAAGTTCACGGCTGTCGCCGTTTTCGACAACCGCGATGGTTCGTTGGTTCCGGGAATGACGGGCAGCGCCAAGATCTACGCCCGCCGCGCCTCCTACGTGTCCCGGGCGTGGGCCATCCTGCGGCGATGGGTGCAGACGATCTTCTGGTAGGCGGTCGAAGACAGGGCTGAAAAGAAAAGGGCCCCGCTCGCGCGGGACCCTCGCTGAGTGGCGCTCTCTCTTACTGGTTGGAACGGGGCGAGTTCGTCCGGGGCGAGTTCGTCCGCGGCGAGTTCGTCCGCGGCGAGTTCGTCCTGGGTGAGTTCGTACGCGGCGAGTTCGTCCGCGGGGAATTCGTCCTGGGCGAGTTCGTACGCGGCGAGTTCGTCCGCGGGGAGTTCGTCCGCGGCGAGTTCGTCCGCGGGGAATTCGTCCTCGGTGAGTTCGTCCTCGGCGAGTTGGTACGCGGGGAGCTCGTACGCGGGGAGCTCGTACGCGGGGAGCTCGTGCGCGGCGAGCTCGTGCGCGGGGAGCTCGTGCGCGGCGAGCTCGTGCGCGGCGAGTTCGTACGCGGGGTGCTCGTGTGCGGCGCCGAAACCGCCGGGTTGCCGCCGAAGCTCTCGACGTGAATCTCAGCCATGTCCTTGCCCGTGGCCTCGCGAATCTTTTCCTTCTGGGCGTCCGTCAGCTTGATCTTGACCGAATTTGCCATTGGGTTTTCCTCCTTCTTGCCAGAAATACATCGCAAGTTCGAGGCCAGGCTCGAGCGCTCCTCCGAACCTGGCTTACTCCTTTTTTTTCAATCAGTTGTCACACGAGGCTTCGGCCAGAAGGTGCGCCGATGGGTGAATCAACCACCCGCATGGATGGATTTCTCAACCTCGCCCGCGAGCTCAGAGACCGTATTTCCGGGAGAGGTACTTCATCTGGTTGGTGTCCAGTCCCAGCCTGCGAGCGGCCTCGGCTTTGACTCCACCCGCCGCGGCGATGGCTTCTGACAGTAGCCCCAGCTCGTATTTCTCCACGGCCTCGGCGAACCCCGCAGCGTGGGCCGCTGGATCGGGCTTCGGGCCCTGCGGCCTCAGGGCCCGCGGCAGATCCTCCTCCCCGATTTCCTCCGAGTCCGAGAACACCACGAGCATCTCGATGGCATGAGCGAGCTCGCGGACGTTCCCGCGCCACGGGTGCGACTCGAGCCGCTCGAGCACCGCGGGCGCCAGCCGTCGCGGCGCCTTGCCCTCCCGCGCGCAGAATCGCTCCAGAAAGTGGCCGGACAGCAGGGCCACGTCGCCCGTCCTTTCGCGCAGCGGGGGGATCGCGATGGGGATCGTGTTGATCCGGTAGTAGAGGTCCTCGCGGAAGGTCCCGCTCGCCACCCGAACCTCGAGGTTCTCGTTGGTGGCCGAAATCAGGCGAAAGTCCACCGGGATCGGTCGCCGGCCGCCCACACGCTCGATCTCACGACTCTCGATCGCGCGCAACAGTTTGGCCTGGATGCCCGCCGACAGGGTGCCGATCTCATCGAGAAAGAGCGTGCCGCCCTGCGCGAGCTCGAAGCGGCCCGGCCTCGACCCGATGGCGCCCGTGAAAGCCCCCTTTTCGTGGCCGAACAGCTCCGATTCGGCCAGCGACTCGGGCAGAGCCGATGCGTTGACGGCGACGAAGGCGCGGTCGCGCCGGGAACCGCCGGCATGGAGCGAGCGGGCCACGAGGTCCTTGCCGGTCCCGCTCTCGCCTTGCAACAGGACGGTCGCGTCGCTGGCGGCGACTCGCTCGACCTCCTTCCGGAGCCTTTGCATCGCCGCGCTCTGCCCCACCATGTGCTCGAACGCCGGCGCCGCCGCGGATCCCGCGGCCTGGCGCAGCTCGCGGTTTTCGACGACGAGCCGGCGCCGCTCCATCGCCCGATTCAAGATGACGAGCAACTCGGCCGTGTCGACCGGTTTCTGGAAGAAGTCGAAGGCGCCGAGTCGAATGGCCTCGAGTGCGTGGGCGCGTTCCCCTTCGCCCGACATCATGACGACCGTCGCCCCGGCATCCCTTCCCCGGACGTGCCGCAACAGCTCGAGCCCCTCGCGCACCTCGTTGGAAGGCGGCAGACGCAGATCGAAGAGGTGGAGGTCGGGTTCCGACTCGCACAGGGCGCGCCCCTGTGTCGCGTCCCGCGCGGCGGAAACCACGAATTTGCCCTTGAGCGCCCACGTCAGCTGTTCGAGCAGGAACGGATCGTCCTCGACGATCAGGATCCGGCCCAGGGACTGCTCGCCGCTGCGGCTCACGCGGATTCTCCCGGGTTCGCCGGAAACGAGAGCCGAACGAGCGTGCCGCCGCCCGGGTGGGACAGGATCCGAATCGTGCCGCGGTGGAATCGAACGATCTGCCGCGCCGTGGCCAGCCCGAGCCCCACGCCTTCGGGCTTGGTCGTCTCGAACGCCCGAAAGAGGCGGTCCCTCAGGAACTCCGGGGTCATCCCGGCCCCGTTGTCGATGATCTCGAGCACGACACGCGGCCGCCGCGCCGTTCCGCCGGAAAACGTTCTGGCGAGGACCTTCCCGTCGGGAGCCGCTGCCTCCGAGGCATTGTCGAGGAGGCTGGCCAGCGCGTCGCCCAGGTAGAATGGGTCGCCCCAGATGCGCGGCACGGCGCCGAGCGCCAGCCGCACGGACGGCCCGCGGCCGGAGCGCCCCCGCCTCGCGGGCCGCTGCACGACCTCCTGCAGGAGGCCGTTGACGTCGAGCGAGACCTTGATGAGGACGGCGTCCGGCTCGGCGACGAGGCGTCCGACGGCGCCTTCCAGGCGCTCGACGCTCGAGGCGAGCAGTTCCTTGACCGTACGGCGGAAGTCGGGGTCTTCCCAATGCTCGTCGAGGTTGGAGAGCAGCAGCCGCAGGCGAAAGGAGATGTTCTTGACGTCGTGGACAAGAACCTTGTCGAGAGTCGAGCGCAGACGGGCTGAGGGAGCTCTTCCGGCCATGGCCCTCTCAGGCGCCGTCAGCGGGGCGCGGTCTTCGCGAAGTGCACCTTCACCGCGGTCCCTGGGCGAAGCATCGAACGGCCCGGATCGCGCTTGACCCGGATGACGACCTGGAAAGTCCCGCTCCCGGCGTCCACGGACGGGCTGATGAACTGGACCTCGCCGCTGGTGCGAACGTCCGGAAAATGATCGGCGACCACGTCCACCCGGTCTCCGACCTTGACGAGCATGAGGTCTTCTTCCGGCAGATACACTCGCGCCAGCAGCGGCTCGACGGCCGTGATCTTGAAGAGCGGCTCGTTCTTGTCCTCGATCACCTTCTGACCGAGACGGGCGTACTTCTCGGTCACGACGCCGGCAAAAGGCGCGTGGATGACGGTGTAGTCGCGCAGGGTCTTCGCCTTCTCCCATTGGGCAACGGCAACCGCGTATTCCGCCTTCTTCTGGTCGAGGTCCGCCGCGGACAGGACGTTGGAAGCCGACAGCGACGCGGCGCGGTCGAAATCGGCCTTCTTGAGCTCCATCTGCTCTTTGGTCACGCGCACGTCGGCGTCGGCTTCCCTCGGATCGAGCGTCGCGAGGACCTGCCCCTGCGTCACCGCGGCGCCGCGATCCACGACGATCGTCTCGACGATGCCGCCGATCCGCGAGGCGATCACGACCTCCTGGTCCACCATGAGGTGGGACGCATAGGTCTTCTCGTCGCCGGCAGCGAAGGCCGGCGCCGCAGCAGCGGCAAGCAGGAGCAGGCCGGTCCAGAGGGTGTTTTTCACGGTATGTCTTGAACGCGGGAATGCTATCGTCTCAAAAGCTCCATGTCGATCGCCATCGCCGATGAAACGCCCACGGCGGAGCAGAAGGGCCTCCGGGCCAACTTCTGCTGGCAGATGGCCGAGCCCTGGGACGAGCGAAAGCTGGCCGCCTTCCTCATGACGAAGCACCGGCGCAGCGACTCCGACTGGACCCGCCGCCCGTCCCCGTTCTTCGCCTCGCTCGGCCAATCCACCGTGGAGTGCTCGGTTCCGGTCGCCCGGCCCGAGGCGCTCCCGGAGCTCGCGGCGATCCTGACGATCGAGCTCAAGGGCATCCTCACCGGGGCCAGCCAGATCCACGCCCAGATGACCGGGGAGGACTGGAAGTCGGTCTCGCCGCCATAGGGCGACCGGCAAGTCCCCCAATTCTCATGGGTTCAAGCGGGCGGCGCCCGGTATACCCTTTCCCCGCCCCGGAACGGGCTCTTGCCCGGACCGGACGACCGCTGTGAATCCGGGCTAGGAGGTGGCCATGATCTCGGTTCCCTCGCTCCGCCTGAATCAGTTTGGCGTGCGGTTCTACGAAGCCCTGTTGTCGGGCGCGGACCTCCAGTCCCTGGTCGGTTTCGAGGTCCTCTCGTTCGGTCCGGGCAGCCAGACCACGCGGGGCCATTCCAAGATCGCCCCCGGGCGGGTCAACTGGGAGTTCCTGGAGAAACGGATCGCGGCGTCCGAGCAGGCTTTCCAGCGCCCGATCATCAAGAAGAAGATCGACGAGCTCGTGGCCTACTACCTGCAGTGCGCCGACTCGGGGACGCTCCCGGCCATCCCGGGCAGCGTGCTGCTGGTCTCGGAGAAGCGGCTGGAGTTCGCACCCTCGAGCGGCCGGTCGGACACGGGTGCGCTGAAGCTGCCCGAGGAGTCCGGGATCCTCCGCGCCCTGGACGGCCAGCACCGGCTCCTCGCCCTCCACCAGCTCGCCGAAAAGCACAGCCTGAAGGACTTTCAGGTGCCGGCCGTCGTCTTCGACAACCTGACGGCGGACCAGGTCGTCGAGCTCTTCGTGACCATCAACAGCAAGCACACGAAGCTCAACCCGTCGCACCTGATCTCGCTGGCCGGGCGGCGGCTCTACCGCGACGAGAACCTCGCGGCGGCCCACGACGTCATCCGAACCCTCAACGAGGATGAGGGCTCCCCGCTGAAGGGCTCGATCAAGGTGCTCGGGATCGGCAAGGGCACGGTCACCCAGGCGTCGCTCGCCGACGAGCTGCGCGACGTGTTCGCGGCCATCGACACGGCCGGGGGCCGGATCGCGCGCGAGTTCCGGGAGAACTCCCGGCGCTTCTTCCTCAACTACTTCAAGGCGGCCGCCCGGGCCTTCCCCGCCGCCTTCGCCGGCCGCAAGTACTCCATCAAGAGCTCGACCTCGCTGCGGGCCTTCATCCGCATCGTGCCTTACGTCATCGCCATGGTCCGCAAGCGGGGCGGGGACGTCTGGTCCGCGGGCGAGCTCGATGCGGCGCTGCGGCCGTGGGCGGAGTCGATCGGGGACCGCCGGTTCGAGACGGAAACCGTCTGGAAGGAAAAGCTCACCGGCGGAACGCGCTCGGGAGTCGAGATCCTCGCCCGGGAGTTGCGCCAGGGGCTCAATGCGTGAGCCGGCCGACGGCAGCCGCCCCGGAGGAAACAGAAACCCGCAGCCTGCGTAAGTAACAGCAGAGGGATACTCGAACAATGGCCGCTCTCGGAGGCTGTCTGACGCTGCTCGTCGTCCTCGCCGTCGTGGGGGCGATCTGGGCGATCTGGCGCTACAACAATCTCATCTCGCTCCGCAATCAGGTTGCCAACGGCTGGAAGCAGATCGACGTCCAGTTGAAGCGCCGCCACGACCTGATTCCCAACCTCGTCGCGGCGGTCAAGGGCGAGATGCAGTTCGAGCAGGACACGCTCGAGAAGGTCATCGCGGCCCGCAACTCCGCCGTCGGCGCGCAGGGCGTCGCCGACGCGGCCGGCAAGGAGAACACTCTCACGCAGACGCTCTCGCGCCTCTTCGCGCTGGCCGAGAACTATCCGAACCTGAAGTCCAACGAGCAGGTCAAGACGCTCATGGAGGAGCTCTCGTCGACCGAAAACCGGATCGGTTTCGCGCGGCAGTTCTACAACGACATCGCGACGCGCTTCAACACGGCGCAGCAGCTCTTCCCGGACAACCTCATCGCCCAGACGTTCAAGTTTCAGCCGGTGGAGCTCTTCGAGCTCAAGGACGATGCCGAGCGGGCGGTGCCGAAGGTGGACCTGAACATCCGTTCCGACCAGACCAAGTCCTGAGCCGGGTCGTGCGCCGCCGCGCGCGAGCCGGACGGGGGCGGCTTCATCCGTGACCAATCTCTACGACCAGCAGCGCCGCAACCTCTCCAACACCCGCCTCTTCATCGCCGGGTTCGTGGTGCTGCTGGCGCTCATGGGCCTCGGCGCCGACGGGCTTCTCTACGCCGGCGGCTTCTCGCCGGGGATCCCGTTTGCGACGCTCGGCGCCCTCGGCCTGGGCGGGCTCTCCGCGTGGTGGTCGCTTCACGGGGGCGACAGGGCCGTGCTCGAGTCCGCTCGCGCCGCACCCCTCGACCCGTCCGATCCGAAGCAGCGCATGCTCGAGAACGTCGTCGAGGAGATGGCCATCGCGGCCGGCGTCCCGAAACCGGCGATCTACATCGTCCCGGACTCCGATCCCAACGCCTTCGCCACCGGGAGCGGCCCGGAGAAGGCGTCCATCGCCGTGACGCGCGGGCTGCTCGACACGTTGAGCCGCGACGAGTTGCAGGGCGTCGTCTCGCACGAGCTGTCCCACGTCCGCAACTACGACGTGCGCCTCATGACCGTCGTCGCCGCGCTCGCCGGAGCGATCCTCCTGCTCGCCGACTGGAGCCGCCGGGGGCTCTGGTTTGGAGGCGGGCGAGGCCGGTCAGACGATCGCAACGGCGGCAGGGGCGGGCTCGGAGTCCTCTTCGTCGCCCTGTGGCTGGCCTCGATCGTGCTCGCGCCGATCATCGCGCAGATCGTCTCGCTCGCCGTCTCGCGGCAGCGCGAGTACCTGGCCGACGCGTCCGGGGCCGAGCTGACCCGCAATCCGCTGGCGCTCGCCTCGGCCCTCGAAAAGATCGCCGCCGCGGTCGAGCCGACGGCCTCGATCAAGCAGGGCATCGCTCACCTCTGCATCGAGGACCCGCGCGGCGGGTCCCCAGACCAGGCGCAGGGCTTCTTCGCCGGCCTGCTGTCGACGCACCCGCCCATCGGCAAGCGCATCGCGTTGCTGCGCGCGATGGCGTACCAGAAGGCCTGAGCCGTCCCGGCGCGACGCCCGCGCCTCAGAAGTAGCGGCGGCCGTCGAAGAAGACCCGGACGAATCCGAAGTATCTCGTTTTCAGCGCTGGCACGGGCTGGCCGGGGACCAGAGATTGCGCCGAGATCGGCGTGTCGAATCCGGCCCCGAACTGCACGAGCGTCGAGAAGCTGTAGCGCGTCCCGTACTCGCGCAGCGGGCGCAGCTCGAGCACCGGGAAATCCCACTCGATCGAGCGGAAGGCGACGGGCTCGAAGATCGGGGCGCCGTCCGCCGTCCGGCCCGAGACCGCCAGAAACGCGTCCTTGCCGCCGAGATATCCGAACAGGTTGACCGCGACCTCCCGGCCCGCGACGAATTGCAGCGACCCGATCGGCGTCGAGAGCTTCGTCTGCCAGGGAACCAGGCCGCCGTCCGCGGCCACGATCGCCATTTTCTCGAGCAGCCCCGGGTCCGTGAGAGCCATCACCGGAGCGGCCAGCAGCAGGTCTCCCGGAACCAGCCAGAACGGAAGGCGCACCCGAAAGGAGAGGGCCGACCGGGCGGGCAGGCCCGGCACGAACTGCGCGAAGAGAGGATCCGTCGGGCAATCCGAACCACAGCCGCCCGTGGACCGGGACTGCAGAACGATGCCGCCCTGCACGAAGACCTGGCCGTCGCCCGAGTCTCCGAGGAGGGCGTCGAGTCCGTAGCCGAGCCGCAGACCCACGTCGAGCGAGCCCACCGCGCCCCCGGTGCGGCCGGCGCCGAAGCCGCCATCGGCGCCCTCGGCCTGGACGCCGCTGGCGATGCCGACGAACGGGCCGATCTCCGCCCGAAAGCGCGGCAGGGACGCGTACCCGCTGCCTCGAACCGGCCTGGGCGTCGTCCGCAAGACGGCCAGGAAATCGCCCGCGAGCTCCGGCGGCACGGTCCAGCCCGGCATGGCCGTCGTCCGGCACACGTCGAGCGTCCCGTTTGCGACCTCGGGCGGCAGCGCGATCGTGGCCGCGTCGCACCGGATCCGGGAATCGCGGTCGAGCGCATCGAGAACCTGGCCGAGCGAGAGCCGGACCGCCTCGCCCGCCCTCTCGAGGTCCGGCGGCCGCATGTGGCCGTCCCCGTAGACGGTCACGGGCTCGTTTTCCCACGTGTCGGTGTCGATCCCATGCTCGCTGTAGTAGTCGTGCGTCCCTTTCCGAACGGCCGTCGGCCCCCACGAGCCGGCGATGTGGCCGGCGGCATACGCGTCCTCCAGAAAGTGAAGCGCGAACGCCTCGAGGGCGAGGATGAGCCGGGCCTCCGCGGCCCGCTCGGCCGGCGATTCCGCGTCCGCCGGAAAGACCGCGGCCCGGGAGAGTGCAGCGGCGTGGAAGAGAAGGTAGAGCCCGACGACGTTGGGCTCGACCCCTGCCCGAAGCGCATCGACCACGTACTGGTTCGCATCGTTGTTCGAGCGGGGAAGCGCGTGGTGCGCGTTGTTGGCTCCGGCGCGCGTGCTGTAGCCGAGGTCGGCCCGCTCGAGGCCGAGGTCGCCGTTCATCTGCGCGTTGCGCACCTCGCTCTCGTTGCGCGCGCGGGCGACGCTCGCCCCGGTCTTCTCGGCGATCTGCGCGACCCTCAGGATCCAGTCGCTCGAGAGGATGACCCGGAGCATCTCGTCGGGAGAGCAGGAGTGGTCGCCGTTGACCGAGGGCCACGCGGCGAGGTCGATGCACGCGGGCTTGCCGCCCTGGTCGCCCGCTCTCGGAACGGCGCACAGACGGGAGGTGTGCCCCTCGCGAGCGAGGCCCCAGAGCTCGTCCAGGGCCACCTGGCGGCGCGGGTCCAGGGTCTCGATGCCGCGGGCCGTGATCGCCCGGTGCTCGGAGTAGATCCAGCCGCGGGCGCGGGCGGGCGACAGGAGCGCGAGGAGAAGACCCGCTCCGAGTCGGTGGAGGCGGCGCGGCCGGCGCGAGATCAATCGAGGTCGATGTCGCGGACCGGCTTCGACGTGTCGCCCTTCGTCTTCTCGAAGAGCTCCGAGAATTTCTTGTTCAGGACGTCCTTCTTCGATTTCTCGGCCTCGATGGACGCGGTGAACTTCTTCTCCCGCTCCTCGTCCTGCCCCTTCAGCGCACCGAGCGCGTCGTCCACCGACGAGAACTTGCGCGGCGTCTTCGGCGCCTCGTGGTGGATGATCGCCTTCAACTCGGGGTCGACCTTGAGGCGGGCGCCGCAGCAGGGGCAGAGGAGCTCGAAGTCCATGGCGGGAGTCTAGAGCAACTAGCCCGGCGGCTTGCCCGGCGTCGAGGCGGCCGGCTTCTCGGCGGCTTTCTTGCGCGCCAGCGCCATCGCCGCGTCGTACTTCTGGACCTGTCCCGGTGTCAGGATCTTCACGACCGCAGCGTTGCGCTCTTCGAGGATCGGGCGCAGGGCCTCGCGGAGCTTCGTCTGGTCTGCGCCGGACGCCGCCCGGGCCGCGGCGGTCTTCTTCTCCGCGTCGAGCGCGACGGCTTCGAACCGCGTCGTCTGCTCGTCCGAGAGACCGAGCATGGGTTTCCAGCGCGCGGCGATGGACCTGGCCGTTTCCTCGGGCGACTTGCTCTGAGCGAACGCGGGAACGCACGTCGCCCCCAGAACCAGAAGGGCCAGCCAGGCCGCCGCGCTCGCCCGCTTCATCGCCTCACCTCACCACCCCTTGAGTTTACGCCGCTCGCGCCGCTCCCGCTTGTCCGGACGCCCCGCGTCCCCCCGCGGAGCAAGGAGCCGGTCGAGACGGCGCGCCTCCACGACTTCCGGCGCGGGCGGGGGCGTCACGTCCTCGTAGAGCTTGCGCGCCTCGGCTTTCGGGATGGAGCGGGCGGCGAGTCCACGCACGACGAGCTCGCGCCGCGCCCCGTCCGCTCCCGCGAGGCCGATCCGGTCCCCGAGCCGGACTTCGCGGTGCGCCTTGGCCCGGGTGCCATTGACGTCCACCTTGCCGCCTTCGCAGGCGGCCTTGGCCTGGGTCCGCGTCGGGCAGAGGCAGGCCACGTCGAGCCAGATGTCCAGCCGCAGCGCCGCGAGCTCTGCCTTCTCCGCGCCCACCATGCTCGATCGGCCGCTAGGCCGTGCGCTTGCCCTGCGGGCGCGCGGCAATCCACTGGCGGAACTCCGGGGATGCGCTCGGAGGCTCGGCCGCCGGCCGGGCCAGGAAGTAGCCCTGCGCCGCCCCTACGCCCTCCGCGGCGCACACGTCGAGGTCTTCGGCCGCCTCGATCCCCTCGGCCACGAGCGTGAACGAGAATTCCCGCGAGAGGTCGGCCAGGAACTTCAGAATCGCGCGGCGGCGGGGGTCGCGGGCGATGCCTCGCGTGACCTCGCTGTCCACCTTGATCCACTCGGGCTGCAGCGCGTGGCAGAACTGGAGCGTTCCGTATCCGGACGTCACGTCGTCGAGCGCGATCACGGCCCCGAGGTCGCGCGGCACCGTGAGTGCCTGCGCGAGCTCGGGCGCGGCCGGCATCGTCTCGACCTCGACCAGGTCGAGCACGAGGCGGGAGAACGGAATCCCGCGCCGTTCCGTCTCCTCGCCGAGTGCGACGAGGCCGTGCTCCGAACGCTCGATCAGACGCGGGTTCACGTTGAGAAACAGGAGCGCGTCCGCCGGAACCGCGCGGGCCGCCTCGAGCACGCAGGTCCAGGAGAAGCGCTCGAAGGTTCCCTCGAGATTGAGGGATTCGGCCGCCGGGAAGATGTCGGCGGCAAGCCGCATGACGCCGCCCTGCCCTCGGCCCCGGAGCAGTCCCTCGTAGCCGATCGCGTCTCCCGACGCGAGGTCGAAGATCGGCTGGAACTCGACGAAGAACTCTCCCATCGTCAATTCGTCGGCCAGCCACAGCGCCTCGACTTCGCGCCGGGCCCTCGGCAGCGGCGTCAACCGGCTCATCGCGTCCCACTTGGTCTGGCGCATGTCCTCGGGCGCGACGCGCACGCGCTCGGCCAGGGGGCCCAGGTTCTTCTCGAGCTCCTCGAGAAAGAGCTCGGGGGTGCGCTCGACCAGCAGTCGGCGCGCCCGCCCGTAGACCGACGCCCGGGCCCAACTCCGCCCGCACGCCGCGGCAACCGCGCGCTCGGCTTCGACCCCGTCGGGCCGGACGAAGACGGCACGCGCCTTCCGCCAGCGATCAAGTCGGCCAAGAATCTGGCCGTCCAGAACGCTTCCGGATGCTCTCACCAGCGTCGATTGTAGTCCCGCGTGAAGCGCGTGTGGCGCCTATTTGAGAAGTCCTGAAAGAAGCCCTCCTCAGCCCTCTTTCTCTTCGTACTGGCTCTTCAGCGCGGACACGACGGCGGCGTCGGCCAGGGTCGTCGTGTCGCCGAGGACCCGTCCCTCCGCGATGTCGCGCAGGAGCCGGCGCATGATCTTCCCCGACCGCGTCTTGGGCAGATCCGGGACGAAGAACAGCTTGTCGGGTTTGGCAATCGCGCCGATCTTCTTCGCGACGTGATTGCGCAGCTCCTGCTGGAGGGCCGGGTCGGACTGCGCCTTGGCCGTCTTTCCCCTCTCCTTGAGGATCACGAAGGCGGCGATCGCCGTTCCCTTCATCTCGTCCGAGACGCCGACGACCGCGGCCTCGGCCACGGCCTGGTGATCCACCAGTGCCGACTCGACTTCCATCGTGCCGATCCGGTGTCCGGCCACGTTCATGACGTCGTCCACGCGGCCGAGCAGCCAGAAGTAGCCGTCCTTGTCGCGCTTGGCGCCGTCGCCCGGGAAGTAGACGTCCTTGCCCCACTTCGACCAGTACGTCTGGACGTAGCGCTTGTCGTCGCCCCAGATCGTCCGCAGCATCGCCGGCCACGGCCGCGTGATCGCGAGGTAGCCGCCCCCGACCCGGACCTCGTTGCCCTCGAGGTCGAGGATCTTCGCCTCGATGCCGGGAAAGGCCTGCGTCGCGGACCCGGGCCGCGTCGTCGTGACTCCCGGCAGCGGCGTGATCAGGATCATGCCGGTCTCGGTCTGCCACCACGTATCCACGATCGGGCACTTCCCGCCCCCGATGTGCTTCTGGTACCACATCCAGGCTTCGGGATTGATCGGCTCGCCCACGCTGCCGAGCAGCCGCAGCGACGAGAGGTCGTGCTTGGCCGGCCACTCGGTTCCCCACTTCATGAACGCGCGGATCGCGGTCGGCGCCGTGTAGAGGATCGTGACGCCGTGGCGCTCGATCAAGTCCCAGAAACGGTCGCGTCGCGGCGTGTCGGGCGCGCCCTCGTACATGAGGCAGGTCGCGCCGTTGGCGAGCGGGCCGTAGACGACGTACGAATGCCCGGTCACCCAGCCGATGTCGGCCGTGCACCAGTACACGTCGTCCTCCTTGAGGTCGAAGATCCACTTCGACGTGGCGTAGGTCCCGACGAGATAGCCGCCGGTCGTATGGAGGATTCCCTTGGGCTTGCCGGTGGTGCCCGACGTGTAGAGGATGTAGAGCGGGTCTTCCGCGTCCATCTTCTCGGGCTTGCAGGGGATCGGAGCCTCTTCCATGAGGCGGTGCCACCAGTGTTCGCGTCCCTCGTGGAAGGCAATCGCCGTCCCGGTGCGTCGCACCACGACGACGTTCTCGATCGAGGGCGTCTGACCGAGCGCTTCGTCCGCGATCTGCTTCAGCGGCACGACGTTGCCCTTGCGCCAGCCCCCGTCGGCGGTCACCAGGAGCTTCGCGCCCTGGTCGTTGATGCGGTCGCGGAGCGACTCGGCCGAGAACCCCCCGAAGACGACCGAGTGGATCGCCCCGATCCTCGCGCAGGCGAGCATCGCGATGGGCAGTTCCGGAATCATCGGAAGGTAGAGCGTGACGCGGTCGCCTTTCTTGATTCCGAGCTTGCGCAGGACGTTGCCGAACTTGCCGACTTCGCGGTAGAGGTCCCGGTAGGTCAGCGTCCGCTGGTCGCCCGGCTCCCCTTCCCAGATGAGCGCCGCCTTGTTCTTGCGGGGTCCCGCCAGGTGCCGGTCGATGCAATTGACCGAGGCATTGAGCTTCCCGCCCACGAACCACTTCGCCTTCGGCGGCTTCCAGTCGAGGACCTTTTTCCAGGGCCGGTACCAGTCGAGCTCCTTCGCGAAGCCCTCCCAGAACTTCTCGAAGGCGCGGTCCGCCTTCCGATAGACGGAGGGGCTCGAAACGTGTGCCCGCTTGGCGAAGCCCTTCGGAGGGGGAAACTTGCGCTTCTCGAGCAAGAGCGCTTCGATGGCCCGATCGGTGGCGTCCGCCATGGCGACTCCTTTCCGCGAAACGACCCGGTTGCGAGGCGCCATGTTAATCCTTGAAGGCCCGCGGCCAGACCCCTCTCACGCGCGGCGCCCGCGCAGCGGGTCGCCCGGAGTTCCGGAATGCGTTCCGGCGCGCCGGCCGGCCAGCCCGCCGGGACCTAAGATTTACTTGACATGCCCGGGTTCCTCAAAAAGACTTTCGCCAGTTCGGAGCACCTCACAACATGCCGGAACCGGCCAAATCGCGAGCGCGCGCAGTGCCACCCCCGATGCCGTCGGGAGAGTTTCCTCCGGCGCGGCGGCGCGAGCCGGCCGGCATCGTTCCATGAGCGCCGGCGGCGGCTGAGATCGGGCCACAGGTTTTTTTCGTCCCTGGCCCGGCGTCGGCGTTCGGGTTCGGGATTCGATTCACCGTACTGTTCGCAGGAAGAAGGGGAGGAAAAGAATGGCGACGGCAACCGCGGATCCCCCGATCGGCACGATCGGCCACGCAGAGAAGCGGGTCATCTTCGCTTCGTCCCTGGGCACGGTCTTCGAGTGGTACGACTTCTATCTGTACGCGACCCTGGCGCCCTTTTTTGCGGCCCTGTTCTTTCCGCCGGGCAACGCGACGGCGGCCCTGTTGTCCTCGTTCGTCGCCTACGCGGCCGGTTTCCTGGTGCGCCCCTTCGGCGCTCTGATCTTCGGCCGGATCGGAGACCTCGTCGGCCGCAAGTACACCTTTCTCGTCACGATCGTCGTGATGGGCGCCTCGACGGCGGCGGTCGGCCTCCTGCCCACCTACGCCAAGATCGGATTCCTCGCACCGATCCTGCTCGTGCTCTTGCGCCTGCTCCAGGGCCTCGCCCTCGGCGGCGAATATGGCGGCGCCGCGACGTACGTCGCCGAGCACGCTCCACAGAACAAGCGCGGCTACGACACGAGCTGGATCCAGACGACCGCGACCCTGGGTCTCCTGCTCGCCCTGGTCGTGATCGGCGTCTGCCGCGTGAAGATGACCCCCGAGGTGTTCAAGGACTGGGGCTGGCGGCTTCCCTTCCTCGTTTCGATCGTCCTGCTCGCCTTCTCCGTCTACATCCGGCTGAAGCTGCAGGAATCGCCGATCTTCCAGGCCATGAAGGCGCAGGGCAAGGGCTCGAAGGCGCCCCTGACGGACAGCTTCGCCAACTGGTCCAACGCGAAAGTCGTGCTGCTCGCCCTCTTCGGCGCCACCGCCGGCCAGGGTGTCGTCTGGTACGCCGGCCAGTTTTACGCCCTCTTCTTCCTGACCCTGTACCTCAAGGTCGACTACCTGACGGCGTACATGCTGATCGGAATTTCCTTGATCATCGGGACCCCGTTCTTCATCGTCTTCGGAAGCCTCTCGGACAGGATCGGGCGCAAGTGGATCATCATGGTCGGCTGCCTGATCGCGGCGTTGACGTACTTCCCGCTCTTCAAGGCCCTGACGCACAACGTCAACCCGGCCCTCGAGCAGTACGCCCAGGCGACCCCGATCTCCGTCGCCGCCACCGACTGCCGGATGCACATCTTCCCGACGCCGAAGACCGTCTACTCGGATTGCGACAAGGCCAAGGACTTCCTGACGAAGGCCGGCCTCTCGTTCGCGGAGCTTCCCGCCAGCGGGAGCGAGACCGTCGTGACGAAGATCGGATCCGTCGAGCTGAAGGGGTGGAACGAGGACGCCTACAAGGCGGCCCTGAAGACGACCAACTACCCCGCCACCTTCGACAAGACCGCGATGAACTGGCCGATGACCATCCTGATCCTCGTGATCCTCGTCATCTACGTGACGATGGTGTACGGCCCGATCGCGGCGTTCCTCGTCGAGCTCTTCCCGACGCGGATCCGCTACACGTCGATGTCGCTGCCGTACCACATCGGGAACGGCTGGTTCGGCGGCATGCTCCCCCTGCTCGCCACGGCCCTCGTGGCGTCGCACGGGAACATCTACGCGGGTCTCTGGTATCCGGTGATCGTGGCCCTGATGAGCTTCGTGATCGGCTCGTTGTTCCTGCGCGAGACCAAGGATCGGGACATTCGGCACGATTTCTGACGTTGACGGGGCGGGGACCGTCCCCGCCCCCTCACCGAGGAGGCGACCATGACTAGGAAAACACGCCGTGGGATGACGCGCCGGCGGTTTGCCTCGCTGGCCGGCGCGGGGGCGCTGGCGGCGGGCGCGCCGGCGTTCCTCTTTCCGGACAAGGCGCGAGCGGCCGGCAAGACGCTGAAGATCGTCCAGTGGAGCCACTTCGTTCCGGCCTACGACAAGTGGTTCGACGGCGTCTTCACCAAGGAGTGGG
>DATMNJ010000260.1:0-13051 GCA_035569175.1 Thermoanaerobaculia bacterium
GCCGGAACGACGCGAAGGTGATGTCGTGATGGTGGCGCGCCACGGCCCCGGGGCGATAGAGCATGCGCATCCCGCGTTGCATCAACCGGTACGCGACCTCGATGTCTTCCCACGCCGCGTGCGGGAAGCTCGTGTCGAAGAGCCCGGCATCCATGAGGAGCGCCCGCGGCAGCGAGACGTTCGACGTGTAGAAGAAGTTGAAGGGCACGGCCTCGGCGTCATCGATCAGGCCGTAGCCGAACTGCAGTCCGTACTCGTTGATGTGGTGCAGAAAAGGCGAGACCTTGAGCTCCCGAGGCCAGGTCGTGTAGCCGAGGACCGCGACCGGGTAGGGACGCGGCTGCGCATGGGCCTGGCCGTGCACCGCGAGCAGTTCCGCCTCCGGGACCGTGTCGTCGCCGAGAAACAGGATGGTCTCGCCGCGGGCCTCGCGCACGCCGCGGTTGCGCGCCGCCGCGGGCCCTGCGTTCTCCTGGCAGAGGAAGCGGAAGGCATAGGCCGGCCGGTAGGCCTCCAGAAGCCCGGGCGTCTTACCCCCGGATCCGTCGTCGACGACCACGACCTCGAAGTCGGGGGCGTCCTTCTGCGCCGCAAGGGCCTCGAGCACGGAGAAGAGCGTGTCGGGCCTCCGGAACGTCGGGATGACGACCGAAAATCTCAAGCTCCGGCCTCGAAGATGTCCGCCAGCGTCGTCCGGACGAGCTCCGGAGCGCTCGCGAAGAACGGCGCGAAGAAGGCCGAGGTCAGGCGGTCGTCGCCCGGATACGTCGGAACCAGCCGCAGCGGGAACCTGGCGAAGATCTCGGCGTCCGGTCGCCGCCGACCGGCCTGGACCGCACGCCGCTTCTCGGCCAAGGCCGCGTGGTGCCGGTGGATCCAGGCGAGCGCGCGCAGGTGGGCGAGCGTGAGGGGATCGTCCACCGCGACGCGGCTGCCCGCGTCCTCGGCGATCCCGAAGAGGCTGCGCATGAACCCGGCCGTCCCGCTGTTGCGGGCGCCCGCGTACGGGTCGCGGTCGAGCTCGGCCGCCCCGGGATTGTTGGCGAGCAGCATTTCCGCGATGCGCGTGACGAATGCCATCACCACCGCCGGCATCAGGTTTCGGAAGGCCTCGGGCCCGAGATTCTTGTACACCGTCGCGAACGCGTTCTTCTCGAAGAGGTATCCGCGCGAGTAGACGCCGAGCGCCTCGCCCGTTGCGCCCCCGCGGTGGCGCGCGACGGCGCGGGGCTCGGCCACGATGCGCCGGCCGAAGATCCACTGCCGCCAGCCGAAATCCACGTCCTCGAGGTACGCGAAGTAGTCGTCATCGAATCCGCCGGAGGACAGGAACTCCTCGCGGCGCACGGCCATGAGGCCGCCGCAGGCGAAGAGCCGCTCCTCGCCCGGCAGCGCCTCCGGCAGCGACGCGACCGGCCGGCCGAAGTCCGCCGCGAACGCGTGGCCGTCGAACGTCACGAAGCCGTCGGAAAAGTCGTTGCGCGTCCCGGTGCGGTCCGTCATGCGCCCGCCCGCGGCGACGACGTCGGGGTCCGCGGCGGCGAGGGCCGCGACCAGCCGGCGCGGAGCATCCGGCTCCACGACGGCATCGTCGTTGACGAAGAGAACGGTCGGCGCCGCCGCGGCCTCGACGCCCAGGCGGCAGCCCGCGGCAAAGCCCAGGTTCGCGCCCGCCGCGATGCGGCGCACTCCGGGGTGGCGGCCGAGGACGGAGCCCCACTCCGTCTGCGCGGCGTTGTCCACGAGGAGGATCTCGGCCGAGAGCCCGTCGCGCAGCGCGGCCTCCAGCGCCGCGAGCGCCTCGAGCAGGTGCTCGAGGCCGCGGTGGTGCACGACGACGATCGAGGCGTCCGGAGTTGCCACGGCGGACGGAAGACTACTGGAAGAGGCGCTTCCAGCGGGAGCCGGCCTGCCCCGAGGGCAGCCGCCCCGGATCCACGCGGGCCGAACGGCACCAGGCCGCCAACGGCGCCGTCACGGCCTTCCAGGTTCGCGCCGCCGCAAAGGCCCGCGCGGCGGCTCCGGCGCGGGCGCGCCCCGGCGCATCCGCGAGCAGGCCGGCGATCCGATCCGCAAGGGCCGCCGCATCCCGCCCGCACTCGAATCCGGCGCCGGCCGCGGCGAGCTCCCGGCCGAGCGAGCCGCCTCCCACCGCGACGGCGGGCACGCCCCCCCAGGCCGCATCGAGCAGTCGCGTGCGGTAAGCGAGCTCCGTCTCCAAGCCCTCCGAGGCGATCGAGACGACGAGGTCCGAGGCCGCGTAGAGATCGGGCCGGGCGGAATACGGCAGCCACGGGGAGAAGACGATCGAGCTCGCGTCCGGATCCATCTGCCGGGCCCTCCTGCGCGCGCGCTCGAAGGCTCCCTGCGGGGTGGACGCGGGATTCGGGTTCTCGAAAAACAGCAGGCGCGCCTCCGGCTGCCGGGCGAGGACCCCGGGCCACGCCGCGAGGAGCAGCTCCGGGTCGTACCAGTCGTACACGCCGCCGAAGAGGACCAGCGGGCCCGAGGCCGGCACGCCCGCCGCGCTCCGGCCCGCGGAACGGTCGCCGCGCGCGGGTTGCTCCGGCGCGCCGAACGGCACGACCGCCAACAGGCGCGAGAGCGCCGGATCGTCGGGGAAGTTGCGGGCGCCGATCCGGCCGGCGGCGAAGAGGGCGCCCGCGTAAAAGAGCCGCTGCTCGCCCGACGCACAGAGAAAGACGTCCGCGCGGGCCAGCGCCAGGCCCAGGGTCTCGCGGTCGTGCCGGGCCGTCTGCTCGCCGAGGGCTCGCGCGTAGTGGAGATTCTCGATCGGAAACGGGTCGTACAGGTCGGCCGCGACGGGAACGTCCGGCACCTGGTGGAACCACCAGTTGGCCGCGTGGCCGGAGACGATCGCGGCCTCGGCGCCCAGGGCCGCAGCTGCTAGAGCGCCCTCCTTCGCTCCCGCGACGTCGATCCCGCCGGCGATTTCCCGAGCCTCCGCGGGGTCGTTGGGCACCAGCAGGCGCACCGCGAACTGCCCCGACAGGGCGCGCGCGAGCTCGAGCGCGCGAATCCCCATGCCGGCCATGCGGGGGCGGATGGGCTCGGGGGCGAGGACGGCGACGAGCTTCAATGCGACGGCAGCCCGCTTCAGCCGCGTCCGCGCAGCTTGTCCAGGAAGAGGTGCAGCTTCCAGGTCCGCGACGCGTAGATCTGCCCGAGGATCCCCCGGGTGCGCTCGACCTCGAGCCCGGCGTCCTGGAGCTGCCGGTCGTATTCGGTGGTGCGCTCGTGGAGCACGTCGTTCTCCGCCGCCAGCCGCAAGGCTTCGCTCTGCGACCGCGCGGCGGATGCCTCGGCGCGCCGCTGGCTCTCGCGCAGGAACTTGAGCTCTCCCTGGGAGATCGCGTCGCGGCCGTACCAGTGAGCTACCTGCGCGCGCATCCGGTCGAGGACGCGCCCAAGCCCGGCGTCGGTGCGCCGCGCCGCGTACCGTTCGAAAATCTTGCGCCGGGCGTCCTGGAACGCCCCCGCTCCGGCCGCCACGTGGCCCGGGTCGTCGGACGCCGTCTCGAAAACCCGATACTCGCAGGTCACCGCGCGCAGGTGCCGGAACGGCGTCTCGCCCGACAGGCGGATGAGGAAATCCCAGTCCTCGGAGTACTCGAGGCTTTCGTCGAAACCCCCGACCTTGCGGAAGAGCTCGCGGGGCAGCAGGAGCGTGTGGATCGGGATGTAGTTGGCGTAGAGCAGGTAGTCCGGGTCGTAGTCGAGCGAATACTGGAGCGTCCGCACGCGCGGCTCCCAGCCGCTCTCGCCCTGCCCGTAGACGACCGTGACAGCGTCGGAATAGACGACCGGCTCCGGCCCCCGGCCGTGCGCCGCGAAGAGCCGCTCGACGTGATCGGGGAAGCAGCGGTCGTCGTCGTCGAGGAACGCGACGAGCTCGGAGGTCGCCAGCGCGACGCCGCGGTTGGCCGCCGCGGAGCGGCCCTGCCGCTGCTTGGGCTCCTCCAGGACCAGGTCGAACGCGTCGCGGAAGCCCTCGGTGATCTCCCGCGGAGAGGCTCCGCCATCGTTGACGACGACGACCTGCCGGGGCCGCGTGGTCTGGCCGCGCAGGCTTTCGAGCGCCTCGCGGAGCAGGGCGGGACGATTGCGCGTGCGGATGACGACGGATACGGGCGCCGGCCCGAGCGCCCCGTCGGCCACGATCGAGGGGCCGATCGCGCGCCGCAGGGCCTCGAGCGAGGTCGTCGCCGCGTCCTCGTAGGTCAGGACGCGAAAGGCCTCGACCGGCCCGCGTCCGGCCAGCGTCAGGCGGCGGTAGGCGTTCAACCCCTGGATGGCGCCGGCGTAATCGCGCACGGCCTGCTGCGAGGAGAAGGCCGCGAGCGCCTCTTCTTTCAGGACCGCCTGCGGGGCGATGTCCACGAGCGTGTTCGGCAGCAGCGGGTGCGACAGCTCGTAGAAGGCGATGCGCAGCAGGCGCATCCGATCGTGATCGGGATCTCCGGCGCGAGAGGCCGCCACCAGCTCGTACAGGGCGCGGGCGAGCGCGCGGTGGTCGGGGTGGATCTCGACGGGTGAGGGACAGAACACGAGGTCCGGACGAAAGTCCTCGAGCTGCGCGGCGACGGCGGCCCAGAGCGCCTCCCCCGCCCCCGCGAGGCCGCGGTCCGGAAGGCCGCCGAAGCGCGGCGCCTCGAGTCCCAGGATCGCGGCCGCGCGCGCCGCCTCGTCACGCCGCCGGCCCGCATACTCCGGTGCGGCGCCGGGCTCGACGCCTTCCTGGCCGGTGCCATCCGTCGCGATCCAGACCCGGATCGCCTCGGCCTTGCCGGCGTTGGCGGCGAGCGTGCCGCCGGCACCGAAAGACTCGTCGTCCGGATGCGCGGCGAGGACCAGGATCCGCGCGCCGGTCAGCTCCGTGGCTGCGTAGGGGATCAGGGCGTCTTCGCGCTGCATGAAGATGCGGGCAGTGTAACGCTTCCCCGCCTCACACGAGCCCGCCTCACACGAGGTCGTACAGCGAGGGGACGAGGTGGAGCCCCTCGGCGAAGCGGCGCACGGCGCCCTCGTCGAAGACGCGCACGATCATCGGAAAGCCGGCGTCCGCGCGCTCGCCGGGCAGCGCCGCGATCGGGCCGCGCCCCGGCCCGGCCGGCGGCTCCCAGAACACGAGCCGGCGGGCGCCGAGGCGCCGTGCCTCGTCCGCGGCCGCGGCGAAGAGCGGGGCCAGGTCGCCGCCATCCGGCTCGCGGCCGAGAAAGTCCGCGACGGTGGCCTCCTCGCCGACGACCGACAGGACCGCCCAACCGGTGAGCTCGCGGCCCTGCGTGCGCCAGACCATGCGGTAGTAGCGGTTGGGCCGGGCATGGAAGCGCCAGTTCACGCGCCGGCGATCGCGCACGGCGGCGGCGGCGAGGCCACGGCGGCCCGCCTCCCAGAGCGGATCGAACGCCTCGTCGAGCAGCTCGCCCGTGCCCATGTCCGCGGGCGGCGGCCCGAAGGCCTCGACCGGCGTCTTCTTGAGACCGATCGGGAAAAGCGTCCGGGATCCGACGATCCGCTCGCTCACCCGCAGGGCCCGAGCGTTCGGAAAGCCGAAGCAGAACGGCACGTCGCGCCCGACCCGGTCGTAAAACGCCTCGGTCATCGCACGGTAGACGCCGCGGCGCCCGCCGAGCGCCCGGACGGTCAGATCGGTCGCGACGTCGCCGACCGAGTACAGCAGCCGCGGCTGTCCGTCGAGGAGAAACCGCATGCCCCACCCTGCGTAGTTGCCGACGATCTCGCCGTCGAGCACGCCGACGACGCCGTACCAGCCGTCCGGATCGCGCTCGAACTTCCAGAGCCACTCCTCTTCGGACAGCTCGGTCTTGAAGATGCGGGCGAACAGCCGCCGGATCCCCGGCGCGTCGGCCGCGGTCGCGTCGCGGATCTCGAAACCGCTCACCGTTTCTCCCAGACGAAGGTCTCCCGCGGCCGGCCGTCGGCAGTGCGAAAGACGCGCAGGTACAGGGGCCCGGGCTTGAGGGAGGCGAGGACGTCGTCGGGCAGGCGGAAGTCCGCGTCGAGCGCGGCGCCGGCGAACGGGATGAGCGAGGGGTTGGTCGACACGGCCAGCGACGCCCCGGCGCGGGCGGACACGAACGGCTCTTCGAGCGCGGCCGCCTCGACCGGACGGGCCGGCCGCGCCGCGGCGCGCTCGACCAGCGCGCGCCCGAGCCGCCCGTACCGCCGCTCGCGGTAGAGCCGCCGCGAGACCTCCCGGCGCCGCTCCGTTTCGGGGTTGCGCGCCGCGCTGCGCGCGAAGAGATGCCGGACGCGCGCGGCGGGAACGAAGCGCAGCCGCAACCCGGCCGCGCGCACGCGGTCCTCCCACTCCGTCTCCTCGTACTCGAAGAGGAACCGTTCGTCGAAGCGCCCGGCGACGTCGAACACGTCGCGGCGGGCGGCGAGCACGGCCCCGGGAAGGTGCCGGGCGTTGCCGCCCCGCTCCCAGAGGTGGAGCGTCCGCCGCGCAAACGGCGCGAAGTGCCTCAACCCCAGCTCGCCCAGGAATCCGGGCGCCGAGTCCGCCGGAAGCCGGAGGCGCTGCCCCGCGTCCCAGAAACAGAGCGGAGCCGCCGCGCCCACCTTCCGCGTCTCGATCTCGTCGAGCAGGGCCGTCAGCGCTCCCGCCAGGAACACCACGTCGGCGTTGGCGATCACCAGGCGCGGCCCGCGTGCCCGTTCGAGCCCGGCGTTGGCGCCGCCCGAGTACCCGCGGTTCTGCGGCAGAAAGACTTCCGCATCCGCGTGGAGTGCCGCGAGGGCGTTCAGCTCCTCGGGCCCCGAGTCGCAATCGACGAGGACGATCTCGCCCGCGAGGTTCTCGCGCGCAAACGCCTCGCGCAGCGAGGCGACGCAGCCGGCGGCCTCCTCCGCGCTGCGGTGGTTGACGACGACGACCGAGACGCGCGGCGTCACGCGGCGCCGCCGAGGGCTCCGCGGAACGCCCCCTCGAGCCTTTCGGCCACGCTCGCCGTGTCGCAGCGCGACGCCGCCGCGGGCCCCGCCGACCGGGCCCGCGCCCGCGCCGGCGGGGACAGGAGCGCCGGCAGCCCGGCGGCCAGGCTCTCCGGGTCCCCCTGGCGGAAGTACCACGCGGTGTCGCCCGCCACGTCGCGGTGGCCGGGCGTGTCGGAGAGCAGAGCCGGAACGCCGCAGGACAGCGCCTCGAGCGCCGGCAGGTCGAAGCCCTCCTCCGGCCGCGACGCGCCGATGACGACGTCGGCCGAGCGATAGGCGAAGGGCATCCGGCCGGGCGCGAGGCCCCGGTGGTACTCGGCGGTCAGGCCGCGCCCCCGTTCCTCTTCCGTCGGAGCGAGGGTCGAGACGCGCCGCAGCCGGAAGCGGCCGCCCCGGTCGCGCCAGAGGGCGAGGCCGTCGAGGGCGATCGGAATGCCCCTGGTCGGAGCCTCGAACGGGCCGACGACGAGGACGATCGGAGGATCCGCGGGCGGCCGGAGAGGACCCGGCGGAAACTCGCTCGCGTCGAAGGCCTGGCCGACGTCGATGACGGGGCCGAAGCCGAGGTCCTCGAGACGCCGGGCCAAAGGCTTCGACACCGCGAGCTTGCGCGTCGGGAGCCGATAGACGGCCTCGATCTCGGGCCAGAGATCGCGGGAGACGCCGAGCTCTCCCTCGTAGCCCTGGCAGAGGTGAAACACCGGGCCTCGCGCGTCCGCCAGGGCGGCCCGAACCGTCTCCCAGAGCGTCGCGACGCGCACGTCGGCGGCCGCCAGCTCTTCCGCGTCGCCGAACTCGGAGCGCTCGAAGCGCGCCTGCAGGAGGGGAAACCACGCGGGCTTCTCGTCCGGCGACACGACCGTGACCCGATGGCCCCGCCGCGCGAGGGCCTCGGCCTGCGCCAGCGCGACCTTGACGCTGCTGGAGAGGTCCGTCGACGGGAGCAGGTACGCGATCTTCATGCGCCGGCGACCGCGATCCACTGATACGTCGCGAGACTCTCGAGGTCGCGGTCGGGCCATTGCGCCGCGAGCGCGAGGAAGGCCGCGGTGTCGGGCGCGGGAGCCCCGGCCTCGCTCTCGATCGAGATCATCCGCCAACCCGATTCCTCGAGCGCTTCGGCGAGAAACGTCCGCGTGAACCACCGCAGGTGGCGCGCGTCGGTCAGGCCCGCGGGAATCGGATCGAAGCGGCCGGCGACCAGATCCCGGGCGATCGAGAGGTGGCCGACGTTGGGGACGCTGACGATCAGGCGCGCGCCGGCGGCGGCGACCCTTCGACCGGCCGCAAGCGCCGCGACGGGATCTTCGAGGTGCTCCAGGACGTCGGCAAAAACGAGGGCGTCGAAGAGCTCCCCGTCCTTCTCGAGGGCGGGCAGGATCCGGGCGAGGTCGCCCTCGAGGACGCGATCGCACCGGACCCGCGCCCGCGCGGCGAGATCCGGGTCCCACTCGATCCCGGTGACGTTCCAGGCGGGATGACGGACCTTCGCGGAGGCGATCCCGGCTCCCGCGCCGCAGCCGACGTCCAGGATGCGGAGCACGCCGCCGGGCACCCGGCGCGTCAACTCCGGCCGTTCGCGATCCGAGGGCTCGTCGAGGCGCACGACAAGAAAAGCCGGATCGACCGCGAGGAAGGCCTTCGAGCTGAGTAACCTGTTAACATATAATTTAACAGTTTCATATGCGCCGGGCGGAAAATCCGCGGCCCGAAAAAGGAGCGCCGCCGGCTCGCGTCCCGGGGCGGGGCCCTCGGCCGGACGCAGCGCCGCCCCCTCGAGCTCCCGGGGCGTATGCACGAATGCCGGCCGCTCCGGAACCGCCTCCCCGGTCACGAGCACGCGCCCGGGAACGGGTCCCGGCGGCCCTCCAAAGGCCGGCAGCGCCTCCGAGTCGGCCACGACGACCCAGACGTCGGCGCCCGCGATCGCCGCGGCGGCGGGCCCCGCAGGATCCCACGGCATTGCCGTTTCCGCGGCAAGGGCGCGCCGCCACCGCAGCCGGGAGAGGCGCGCCCCGTAGTCGAGCGGCCGGTCCCCGGAGAGAAACGCGAGGGCGCGGCTCAAGACGAAGCGGCGACGCCGGCCGCGTCCCGGGCGGGAGCGGCGGCCTCCGCGTCCGGGACCGTCCAGAGATGGCGCGGCGCAACGAGGCCGACGACGTACTCCCGCGACGCGACCGAGAAGCCCGGCTTCAAGATTCGAATGTCGTGAACGTGGAGCGCCTTCTCGTCGCCGAGGTAAGCGTACACGCGGAAGTCGCCCTGCGCGACCGGCAGCTCCGGGATGACGAGGCGCAGCCGGTAGCGCCGGCGCCCGGTCAGGGGCGCCCACGGCTCGTGGCGCGTGTCCATCGCAAAGGCCTGGACGCCGTCCTCCCGATCCACGCCGATGCGCAGGTGAAAGGCGAGCGACGGGTCGTCGGTCTCGAACTCGATCTCGACGGCCAGCGTCTCCCCCGCCGCGAACTCGGTGCGCGGATAGCCCGACCCGTCGTGCAGGAAGACCTCGGTCAGCCGGGCGGGCCGGTGTCCGTCGGTCCCGGAGACCGGGGCGGCCGAGGGTGCGGCGAGCTCGGCGTGGGCGAGCGACTGCTCCTTCTCCTGCAGGAACGCCTCGTAGCCGCGCACGACCGGGAGGGCCGCGCCCTGGCCCGCCACGGCGCCGTTCTTGAGCCAGATCGCGGCGTCGCACAGGAGCGCGACGTAGTAGAGCGCGTGGGAGCAGAAGAGGAGCGAGCCGCCGCGCCGGTGGAATTCGGTGATGCGGTCCACCGACTTCTTCTGGAAGTAGCCGTCGCCGACCGCGAGCGCCTCGTCCACGATGAGGACGTCGGCGTCGGCGTGTGTGGCGACCGCGAACGCGAGGCGCAGCACCATGCCCGAGGAGTACGTCCGCACCGGCCGGTCGAAGAACTCGCCGAGCTCGGCGAAGTCCCGGATCTCGGGCAGGCGGCGGCGGATCTCGGGACCGTTCAGGCCGAGCAGGGCCGCGTTCATGCGCGCGTTCTCGCGGCCCGTGAAATCGGGGTGAAAGCCCATGCCGAGCTCGAGGATCGAGGCCACGGTTCCGACCCGCTCCACGAAGCCCGAGGTGGCGCGCGTGGTCCCGGCGACGATCTTCAGCAGGGTGGATTTGCCCGCGCCGTTCTCGCCGATCAGTCCGAGCGCCTGGCCGCGCGACAGCTCGAAGGAGACGTCCGAGAGCGCGTGAAACTCGCGGTGCCGCGGCCGGCGGAAGACGAGCTCGCGCAGCCGCTCGCCGGCCGACCCGTAGACCCGATACGTCTTCGACACGCGGTCCGCGAGAACGGCCAGGTCCGTCATGGTGCTGTCTCGGTCATTCCTGAAACGGCCCGGAGGCCGGTCGCCACAGTTTACCGCCGGCCCGGCGGCGCGGACGGGAGCGCCAGCGCCTTTTGAAACTCCTCGAGCAGGCGGTCGACCACGGCCGCCGTCCTGAACCTCTTGGCCTCTTCCGGGCCCGCCCGCGAAAGAAGCGACCGCTCCGCCGGACTCTCGAGAAGCCTCGCGACGCAAACCCGGATGGCGCCCGCGTCGCCGCACCGAAAGTACGCGGCCGCGCCGCGGGCGATGTGGCGGTGTCCCGGCGTGTCGGCCAGCGCGACCGGCAGGCCGGTGCTGAGGGCCTCGAGAACCGGAAGCCCGAACCCTTCCTCCGGATGCGAGGGCCCGATCAACAGGTCGGCGCCCTGATATGCCTTCAGCATCTCGGCGGTGCCGAGGTTGGTCGAGTAGGAGCCGGCCAGGCCGAGCGACGCCTCGTCCTCGGACTGGGCGATCGTCGAGATGCGGCGCAGACGAAATGCGGCGCCCTCCTCGCGCAGAGCCTTCAAGGCCTGAAGCGCTTCGGGGATCCCCTTGACGTCGGCCTCGTAGGGTCCCACCAGGAGGATCTCGGGCACTCGCGCCGAGTCGGTCCGGCTGACGGGCGGGGGAAATTCGTCCGCGTCGAACGCCTGCCCGATGAGCGCGGCCTCGTGCCCTTCCTCGCGCAGCCGCGCCGCGAGGTGCGGCGCGATGGCCAGCTTCCTCGTCCTTTGCGCGTAGGCGTTCCGGATCGCCGCGTGCTGGGCCCGATAGAAGCTGAAGTCCGCCTCGTAGCCCTGGCAGAGGTGAAACACCGGGACCTCGGCGCCCTCGAGGGCCGGCGCGACCGTCGTCCAGAACGTCGCGATGCGGACGTCCGCCTGCGCCAGCGCCTTCGACCCGCCGAAGCCCTGCTCCCAGCTCGCGCCTCGCAGCGGAAACCAGTCGGGCGGCGGACTAGGAGCGACGATCGCGACCTCGACGCCGCGCCGCGCCAGCTCCTCCGCCTGCTGGAACACGACGCGCTGCCCGCCCGAGATCCGGCTTTCGGGAACGAGATACGCGACTCTCATCGCGGACCCTGGGGCGCGGGGAAAATCGTGTCGTGCGGCGTCGAGCGCTCGGCGTCTGGCCGCCCGTTGGTGTAGTAGTAAAACGACAGAGACTTCCGCGTCATCCCCTCCGGGCACGCCAGAGGCTGGGGATGCCCGTGGAACGCGGAGTCCGTCGTCGAGAAGATCACCGTCCGGTTGAAGGTCGGAAGGATCCGCCGCTCGGCCCGCGACGCGCTCCGATCCCAGAGCTCCAGGTGGCCGCCGTACTCCTCGCGCCAATCCCGATTGAGGTAGATCAAGAGATTCAGTCGCCGATCGAGCCGGAGCTTCGGGTGCCAGTTGAAATCGGTGTGGACGTCGAGAAACCCGCCGCGGACGACCTGGTGGAGCCCGCCCCCTCCCAGATACGGATCCGGAATCAGGCCGTCGATTCCCGAAAGCCGTTCCAGAAAGTCGAGGACGGCGGGCGAAGACATGGCGCACAGGAAGGCGCCGATCGACGGGTCGAGGTCCCGAAGCCCCGCGAGGTTGCCGAGCTTCCTTTCCCGGGCGTTCTCGAAATGCTGCCAGGCCTCCGAAGACGCGGCCGGAAAGCCGGCCACGATCTTTTCGAGCACGGCGTCCTCGAAGAGACCGTCGATCACGGCGTGCGGGAACGGCGCCGCCTCGCGGAAGCGTTCGGAAAGGGCGACGGGGTCGCTGCGCAGAATCAACGACATCAGACTTTGCGGGCGCTGACTACGGCCGGGTCCAGTCGAAAGAAGACTTGGCTCGGAAGTCGATCGACAACTGCGGCGAATAGGTGACCCATCCCTCCGGCGACTCGTAGCGGAGCATCACCACGAGTTGCTCCGGTTGTGTCTGATACCCGTCGTTTGGCCGGACCGGGAAGGCCTCGACTCCCTGGTCCAGGACCAGACTATACCGGCCGTCGGAGTACGGTCCCAGAAGCCAGGTGAGCGTGCCGCCGCGGGCCTCGAAGTGCGCGGCGAGCGGGGCGGCGCCCCGGATCCGATTGCAGTACGCGCGGGCCGCCGCCACCTCGCCTTCCGACAAACGGACGACTCCTCCCGAGCGTTCGCGGTACTCCCAGAGCCGCTCGCCCGGCGGACGCAGGCAGAGGTAGACGTCGTCTCCAAACCATCCCGCTCCGGGAGCCCGGCCCAGCCGGGACTTGAGCCACACGGTCTGCTTCATTGCGCCCGGAGGGATCGCGGGCCGCCGCAAGACGTCTCCGGAGCCCATCGCCAGGAAGGCGCGCCCCTCTTCACTCATTCGCTCGGCGACCGTGTAGCCACGGCGCCATTCGAGGCGGTTCGACCAGAAGGCGGACCCGAGCACGACCGCCAGAGCGCAGCTCCCCGCGATTCGCGCCGTGCGGCGCTCGTCCGCGAGCAGCAGCCATCCCTGGCAGCACAAGACGCTCAAGATCAGCCAGGGCAGCGCGCAAAACCGGGGTTCCAGGGCCCTGCTGACCGCGAGCAACGGGCCGAGAACCGCGACCGACAGGATGACGGCGGGCACACGGAGCCACCTCTTCCGGGCGAGCGCGAAGATGGCGAGCCCGCCGGCGGTCGCCGCGAGCGCCAGAGCCGGGCCGAGACGTGTTGGCAGGAGCAGAGAACCGACTCGAAGCGGGAGACCGAGCAGGAGACCGAGCATCTGCTCCCGCGGGACGATCCAGC
>DATMNJ010000261.1:0-26618 GCA_035569175.1 Thermoanaerobaculia bacterium
GTGTACGCGGTCGTCAAGGCGGACGCGTACGGGCACGGCGCGCCGGCCGTCGCGAGGCGGCTGGCTGCCGAGGGGGTCGACCGGTTCGCGGTCGCGCAGACCGGCGAAGGAGTGGCGCTGCGGCGCGCGGCGGTGGCGGGAGAGGTCCTGGTGCTGTCCCATGCCGAGGCGGCCGATCTCCCGCGTTTGCGGGCTTACGGATTGACGCCGGCGATCTACGACGTGGCGCAGGCGGCGGCTCTCGCCGGGGCCGCGCGCGCTCTTGCGGAACCGCTGCGCGTTCACGTCGAGCTCGATACCGGAATGGGGCGCGCCGGGATCCGCCCGGAGGATCTCGGGGCGGCCATCGACGTGCTCCGGGGCGCGCGGGGCCTCTGCGTTGCTGGAACCTTCGCCAACCTCTCCTCGGCCGATGACCCCGCCTCGCTCGCGACGTCCCGGCAGGTGGCCCTGCTTCGCGAAGGGGCCGCGCGTCTGCGCGTCGCAGGCGTCGGTCCCGGCCTCGTCCACGCCGCGAACTCGGCCGGCGTTCTCGGCGTGCCCGACACGTGGCTCGATGCCGTGAGGCCGGGCCTGGCGCTCTACGGCGTTCCGCCGTCGCCGGATCTTTCGGCGGGTCTAATTCCGGCGATGTCGGTCGAGACCGAGGTCCTGTCGATCCGCCGCGCACCGGCGGGCACACCGCTCGGCTACGGCGGCCGCTTCGTCACCGAACGCGACTCGATCGTGGCCATCCTCCCGATCGGCTACTCCGACGGATTTCGGCGCTCCCTGACCGGGAGGCTCGCCGTCCTCGTGAGGGGCCGCCGGGCGCCGGTGATCGGCGCGGTGAGCATGGACGTCACGCTCGTGGACGTGACGGAGACGGGCGCCCAGCGCGGGGACGCGGTCACGTGCCTCGGGACGCAGCGCGGCGAGACCGTCTCGGCCTGGGACCTCGCGCGGGCCGCCGGCACGATCCCTTACGAGATCCTGTGCGGATTCGGCCCCAGGGTCGCCCGCGAGAGCGTGGAGCGGTCAGCCGGCGCGGCCGGGGAAGGCAAGCCGTAGATGGCCGCGAAGATCACCGCCGTCTTCGCCTGCCAGTCCTGCGGGGCCACCTCGCCGAAGTGGCTCGGCCGATGCCCGGAGTGCAGCGAGTGGAATTCTTTTGCCGAAGAGATGCGCGGGCCGGCCCCGCGGGCGGTCGTGGCGGCGTCGGCCGAGGCCGTCTCGATCGGTGAAATCGATGCCGTGGAGCGGCCACGCCTCTCGACCGGCCTCGACGGGCTCGACCGGGTCCTCGGCGGCGGCCTCGTGCCCGGCTCGGTGGTCCTGCTCGGCGGAGAGCCCGGGATCGGAAAGTCCACGCTCCTGCTTCAAGCGGGCCGCGGCCTGGCGGTGCGGTCGCGGGACGTGCTCTATGCCAGCGCCGAGGAATCCGCGCCTCAGGTGCGCCTGCGCGGCGGGCGCCTCGGCATCCACGAGGCGCGCCTGCTCGTGCTGGCCGAGACCGACGTGTCGCGGATCATCGCCGAGGCCGAGGCCCGCTCGCCGGCCGTCGTCGTGATCGATTCGGTGCAGGCCGTGCGCGAGCCGTCTCTCGCCTCCGCGCCCGGCACGGTCTCTCAGGTCCGGGCCGCGGCCTCCGAGCTGACCCGATACGCGAAGTCCCGGCACGTGCCGGTCCTGCTCGTCGGACACGTCACGAAGGACGGCTCGCTCGCGGGCCCGAAGTCCCTCGAGCACCTCGTGGACGCGGTCATCTCGATCGAGGGAGATCGGGGGTCGTCGCGCCGCCTCCTGCGGGCCACGAAGAACCGGTTTGGCCCGGTGGACGAGATCGCCCTGTACGACATGACCGGCGACGGCCTCATCGAGCTGCCCGACGCGTCCGCCACGCTGCTCGCGGAGCGCCGCGCCGGCGTGGCGGGGAGCGCGGTCACCGCCGCGCGCGAGGGGACCCGCTCGGTGCTCGTCGAGATCCAGGCCCTCGTCGGCGGCGCCTCCGCAGGCTCTCCGCGGCGCGTGGGCATTGGCGTGGACGGCGGCCGGCTCGCGCTCCTGCTCGCCGTGCTCGAGCAGGCGGGTCTCGCGCTCTCGACGCGCGAGGTCTTCGTGTCGTGCACCGGCGGGATCGAGGTGACCGAGCCCGCCGCGGACCTGGCAATCGTCGCCGCCCTCGTCTCGTCGGCGCGCGGCCGCCCCCTGCCCGACGGCAGCGTCTTTTTCGGAGAGATCGGCCTGCTCGGCGAGGTCCGGCGCGTTCCCGCCGCTTCCTCCCGGCTCAAGGAAGCGTCGGCCCTCGGTTTCCGGACCGTCTATCTGCCCTCGGGAAACGCGGGCGATGCGGCCGCTTTCCCGGACCTCGCCTGCCGCCCGGTCCACCGCGTCGCCGACCTTCTGGCCGACAGAGCGGGACCGGCGCGGAAGTAGCCAGCCGCCGCCGGCCGCCCTGCGCTTATCCGGTCAGGTGCTCCGGCATCGCGTCCGTGAGCTTGCGGTAGGCATCGAGGTACTTTTCGCGCGTCGTCCTCACGACGCCTTCGGGCAGCTTCGGCGCGGGCGGCCGCTTGTCCCATCCGGTGGACTCGAGCCAGTCGCGGACGAACTGCTTGTCGAAGGACGGTTGGCTCCTGGCCGGGGCGTAGTGGGCCATGTCCCAATAGCGTGAGGAGTCCGGTGTGAAGGCCTCGTCGATCCAGACGAGGCGGCCGTCGAGCCGGCCGAACTCGAGCTTGGTATCCGCCAGGATGAGGCCCCGCGACGCCGAGTACTCGGCCGCCCTGTCGTAGAGCGACAGCGTGAGGTCGCGCAGGTGCTCGGCCTCGCCGTCCGGCAGCGCGCGGGCCATCCTCTCGAAGGAGATGTTCTCGTCGTGGCCGGTTTCGGCCTTGGTCGCGGGCGTGAAAATGGGCTCGGGCAGTTTGTCGGCCTCCCGGAGGCCGTCGGGAAGGCGGATGCCGCAGACGTGGCCGTTCTTTCGGTATTCCGCCCAGCCCGACCCGGCCAGGTATCCCCGGGCGACGCACTCGAAAGGGACGACCTCGCACTTGCGGACGATGACCGAACGCCCCGCCAGGAGGGCCGCGTCGGAGGCGAGCTCCGCCGGAAAGCGGGAGATGTCGGTCTCGATCAGATGGTTTTCGACGTCCGAGAACCTCCGGAACCAGAAGTTCGAAAGCTGCGTCAGGATCTTTCCCTTGTCGGGGATTCCCGGCGAGAGGACGACGTCGAAGGCGGAGATCCGGTCGCTCGCGACAAGAAGGAGTGAGGAGCCGAGATCGTAGAGCTCGCGGACTTTGCCCCGCCGCGACAGGCGCGCGCCGGACAGGTGGGTCTCTGTGATGGTCGTCATGGGGCGCAAAACTTAGCACAAGGGGGCCGGAGATGCTGCTCTGCTATCGTCCCGGATCATGCGAATCCGTCTGAGCGATACCGTTCCCGGCGGCACCTCCGCGCGGCGCATCGCCTTTCTGCGTGCGGGGCGCGACCCGGCCGCGGGGATGCCCGCCTCGGCGCGCGCGAAGGTCCGCGCGGCAGTCCGCGCGGGCGGATTTCAGGGCAAGGACCACGACGTCGTTGTCGAGGGCGAATGGACGCTCTGCGGCCTCGGCAAGGCTCCCGTCCTCGCCTCCCGCCTGCGCTCGGCCCTGCGCCGCGCCCTGCGGGGCGCCCTGCGCTCTCCGCGCCGCGATCTCGTCCTCTGCTTCGACGCGGCCGTCTCCGAGGAGGCGTTCCGGTCGATTCTCCCGCACGTCGCCCTGTGCGACTACGCCTTCGAGCGCTACAAGTCGAAGGCGGGGAAGGCGAAGACGGGCGGGGCGGCGGCGACGGCGACCGTCATCCCGCCCCCGGGCTCGAAGGCGAAGGCCTTCGCCGATGCCGCCCGCGAGGCGGAAGCCATCGCCTCGGCCGTGCGGTGGGCCCGCGACGTCGGGAACACGCCGGGCAACGATCTGGGGCCGGCCGAGCTCGCGCGCGAAGCGAAGGCGCTTGCCGGGCGACAGGGCTTCCGCCTGCGCGTCCTCGAGAAGCGCGAGATCGAGAAAGAGAAGATGGGAGGGCTCCTCGGGGTCAACGCCGGCAGCGCGCGGCCCCCCGTCTTTCTGGTGGGCGAGCACGCCCCGGCGAAGTCGCGGGGAACCGCCGTGCTGGTCGGCAAGGGCATCACGTTCGATTCGGGTGGCATTTCGCTCAAGCCCGCCGCCGCGATGGGCGAGATGAAGTACGACATGATGGGCGCGGCCACCGTTTTCGCGTGCCTGGCGGCCGCCCGGTCCCTGGAGCTTCCGGTGCACGTCGTCGCCCTGGCTCCCGTCACCGAAAACATGCCGGGCGGCTCGGCCACGCGCCCGGGCGACATCCTGCGGATGCGCGACGGCAAGACGGTGGAGGTCGACAACACGGACGCCGAGGGCCGGCTCGTTCTCGCCGACGCCCTGTCCTACGCCGAACGCTTCCGCCCCGACGTCCTCCTCGATTACGCCACGCTCACGGGCGCCGTCGTCGTCGCGCTCGGAAGCGAGTGCGGTGGCCTGATGACCACCGACGAGGGCCTCGGCCGCGAGCTCGTCGCGGCGGGCGAGGCGACGGGAGAGCGCCTGTGGCAGCTGCCCCTCTGGGACGAGTACCGGGAGAACCTGAAGTCCGAGTGGGCCGACATGAGGAACACCGGCGGCCGCGCCGCAGGGACCATCAACGGCGGAATCTTCCTCAAGGAGTTCGCTCCCGAGGGCGTGCCCTGGGCGCACCTCGACATCGCCGCGGTGGCGCACTTCGAAAAGGAGCAAAGCGGCTGGCCGACGGGCGCGTCGGGTTTCGGCGTGGCCCTCACGATCGAGTTTCTGAGACGGCGTTTCGGGGCCCGAAAGGCCTGAAGCGGTTTTCGAGCGGCGCGCCCTCCGAGGGACCCGCCGGCTACTTCTTGGGAGGGGGCGGTTTGACCGTGGCCGCAACCGGAATGGAGCGGGCGCCGTCGGTGCCGACCGAGCGCACCGCGAAGAAACGGTTGTCGGTGGAAATGCCGGTGAGGACGGTTTCGCCGGCGGACGGGAAAACGCCGTAGACCGACCACCGGGGATCGGTCGTTTCGCGCCAGAGCAGCTCGAAGCCGGCGCGCCCGGGATCCGGATCGGCGGCCCAGGACACCCTCGCGTCGGGCGTGACGCCGCCGGAAAGGGTGACGTCGCGCGGCGCCGCCGGAGCGAGCGAGAGCTGACGCAGCACCTCGGCGTTGACGCGGGCGACGTTGCCGAGAAACCGGAAGTCGAGGAACTTCTCCAGGTCGCCGTACTCGCGGCCGTTCTCGATGCGGGGCGTCTGGTGCTCGTGGTCGTAGTTCTCGAGGGGCTCCGTGAACCGGACGGCGGGGAGCCCCGCTTCGACGAAGGGCCGGTGGTCGCCGCCGCGCCCCAGGCGGTCCAGGCGCAAGACGAGGCGCACGGCGTCCCGTCCGGCGATTTCCTCGACGGCCCGCGCGAGGTCCCGGGAGGGGGAGTCGACGCCGTCCGGGCCGCCGCCGGAGAACACGCGAACCCGATGGGGGCCGCCCGGAGCGGGGTCGGCGCCCACGATGTCGTTGTCGAGGAATCCGCCGATGGTCAAGCCGCGCTGGGCGAGAAAGCCCAGCAGGCGCGTGCCGCCGAGCAGTCCCTGCTCCTCGCCCGAGAGGGCGGCGAACAGGAGCGTGGCGCGATAGCGGCCCCGAGAGAGCAGGCGCGCGGCTTCGAGGACTGCCGCGACGCCCGACGCGTCGTCATCGGCGCCAGGCGCGTCCGTTGCCGCGTCCATGACCGACGAGGGCATCGAGTCGAAGTGTCCCGCGGCGAGGAAAACCGTCTTCGACAGGACGGGATCCGTCCCGGGCAGGATCACGACGATGTTTTCGAGATGAGCGGGACTGTTGTTGGTCCGCGGAGAAGTGGCCTCGAACCGGTCCAAGACGATCTCGAGGCGGCCTCCCGAGGCGGCGGCGAGGACCCGGGCGCGGGCGAGGATCCGATCCCGCGCGCATCCGATCCCGCGTTTTGGATCGTCCCACGAGGACAGAGAATTCCGAGTGCCGCACGCGACGAGCTCGCCGATCGTGTCGGCGAGCGCCTTCTCGTCCACCAAGGCACGGGCCACCGCCCCCGCGGGTGCCGTCGGGATCTTCAGGGCGCCGCCGGCGGCGGACTCGGCGGGATCCTGCGCGGCGAGCCGGGCGCACACGGCCAGGCCGGCGGCCGCGAGTTTGACTCCCCTGGATCGCTTTGTTAGTTTGCCGGGCACCATGCCCCTCCGCGAATTCAAGATTGGTCCCGCCGGCGAGCAAGTGTATCCCCGGTTCGTCGCCCGGCTGGCCGAGAAGCTGGACGATCCGGCCCACGACCGCAACGTCGTCGTGCGCGACGCGCTCGCGCAGCTCTACCTCGGCCGGGCCGTGGACCACGACGCCGCCCTCGCGGATCCGGACCTGCCCCTCGCCACGAAGACGCTCGTCGCGTCCTTCGACCCGCGCAACGGAACGCTCGAGGCTGAGTATTACCGGGAGATCGACCTCGCGAAGTGGGCGAAGGTCAAGCCGCTGCTGTGGTTCTGGCAGATGTTCGACCATTCGCCCGTCGGGCGCAACGTGCGGCTCGGGACGCAGATGCGGTTCATGCTGGCGCAGAGGGTCTTCCGCAAGTGCGGGCAGCGCGTCCGGATCTTCCACGACGTCGAGTTCTCCTTCGGCTACAACCTGACGGTGGGCGACGGCGTCACGATCCACCGCAACGTCCTGATCGACGACCGGGGCGAGGTCGTGATCGGCGAGGACGCCTCGATCTCCGATTACGCCAACATCTATTCGCACTCGCACGCCATCGAGGACCTTCACGACGTGACGCTCGCGAAGACCGAGATCGGCCCCCGCGCCCGGGTCACGTACCACGCCGTCATCCTGTCGGGCGTCGCGGTCGCCAACGACGCGATCGTCGGCTCGATGGGCGTGGCGTCCAAGCCGGTCCAGCCGGGCTGGATCGTCGGCGGCATTCCGGCCAAGCTCATCGCCCAGAAGAGCATCAAGCCGTAAAGAAAAGTTGACGCCTCCGGGTCGTGTGGGTCGCGGCGGGCGACGCTCCCGCTGTCATCGGCCGACCGGCGACTGTAGACTTCCTTCCGTGCTTCGCCGCCTGACGGTCAAGAACCTCGCGATCGTCGAAGACCTGGAGCTCGAGCTCGCCGAGGGCCTGACGGTCATCACGGGAGAGACGGGAGCGGGCAAGTCGATCCTGGTGGACGCGCTGGCGCTGCTGGCGGGAGGCCGCGGTTCGGTCGAGCTCGTGCGGCAGGGAGCGCAGCGGCTGGCCGTCGCCGGCGAATTCGACGCGGACGCCGACGTGCGGTCTCTCCTGACTCGGGCCGGACTTCCGGAGGCGGACGTCGTGCTCCTGCGCCGCGAGCTCACGGCCGACGGGAAGGGCCGGGCCTTCGTCGAGGACGAGCCCGCCCCGGTGCGCACGCTCGCCCGCCTCGGCGATCGGCTCGTCGCGATTCTCGGCCAGAGCTCGGAGCAGGAGCTCGTGGACGCCGGCGCGGCGCTCGAGCTGCTGGACGGCTTCGCGAAGACCGACGCCGAGCGCGAGGCGGTGGCGGTGGCCGCAGCCGGCTGGCGGGAGGCGAAGGAGAAGCGGGAGGCGCTCGAGGCGTCGCGCCGGCAGCGCGGAGAGCGCCTCGAGACGCTCGAGTTCCAGGTCCGAGAGATCGAGGCCGCCGCGCTCGAGGCGCGGGAGGACGAAGATCTCCCGGCCGAGCGCGAGCGCCTCCTTCACGCCGACCGCATCCGCCTGGCGGGCGAGACGGCGCTGGGGGCCCTGTCCGAGGGCGAGGACTCGGCGGCCGACCGCATGGGGGAGGCGGTCCGGGCCTTCGCGGAGCTGGCGGCGATCGACCCGCGCGAAGACGCGCACCGCGAGGAGGCCGAGGATCTGAAGCGTCGGATCGCGGACCTCGCCGCGGCCGCGCGCGACGCAGCGGGGTCGATCGAGGCCGATCCGGAGCGGTTGACGGCCCTCGAATCGAGGCTCGAGCTGCTCGGGCGCTTGAAGCGCAAGTACGGCGGGAGCGTCGCGGAGGTCCTCAAGAAGCTCGCCGGGCTCAAGGCCGAGCAGGGCGATCTGGCCAACATCGAGGACGCGCTCGAGCGGCGCGCCGCGGAGGAATCGGCGGCCCGCAGGGTCTATCGCGAGGCGGCCTCGGCGCTCTCGGCGCGCCGCCTCGCCGCGGCGCCGCGATTCTCGGCTGCCGTGGAAAAAGAATTGCGAGGCCTCGCCCTGGAAAAAGCGCGCCTGCGCGTTGCGCTCGATCCGGTCGCCGAAGAGGCGCCGCGGGTGGCGGGCGCCGAGACGGCCCGGTTTCTCTTTGCGCCCAACCCGGGCGAGGCCGAGAAGCCGCTCGAAAGGATCGCTTCGGGCGGGGAGCTCTCGAGGCTGCAGCTGGCGATCCGCTCGGTCGGCGTCGGCAAGAACGGCCGGGGCCGCACGCTGGTCTTCGACGAGGTGGATGCCGGAATCGGAGGGCGCGTCGCGGAAGTCGTCGGCCGAAAGCTCCGGGAGCTCGCCGCGCGGGACCAGGTCCTGTGCGTGACGCACGTGCCCCAGATCGCCGCACTCGCAGACCGCCACTTCCTCGCGGAGAAGCGGGAGTCAAGGGGGCGCACGGTCGCGTCGGTGCGGCTGCTCGAAGGCAGGGAGCGCGTGGCGGAGATCGCGCGCATGCTGGCCGGCGAGAAGATCCCCGAGACGGCCCTCAAGCACGCGCGCACGTTGCTCGAAGAGGCGGCGCGGTGACGGACGAAGGCCGCTACTCCCGATCCGTCCTCTTTCCCGGTATCGGCGCGGGCGGCCAGGAGCGCATCGGCCGGTTCGGCATCGCGTTCGTCGGGGTGGGCGCCGTCGGCGCCGTAGCGGCGGAGATGGCCGTGCGCGCCGGTTTCGGCCGGATCACCGTGATCGACCGCGACGTCGTCGAGCCCTCGAATCTGGCCCGCCAGTTTCTCTTCGACGCCGAGGACGCGGCGCGGGTCGCGCCCAAGGCCGAGGCGGCCGTCGCCCGCCTGGCGGAGATCGACCCCGGGATTGCGGTCCGAGCGGTCGTCGCCGACCTCGAGCGCGGCAACGCCCGAGAGCTTCTCGCCGGGCACGATGTCGTGTTCGACGGCTCCGACAACTTCGAAACGCGCCTGCTCGTCTCGGACGCTTCCCGCGCGCTCGGATTGGCCTCGGTGTACGCCGCGTGCGTGGGTGAGGAGGGACGGCTGGCCGTGTCGGTCGCGGGCGCGACGCCGTGCCTGAGGTGCTACCTCGAAGCGCTGCCGCCTCCGGGATCCGGACCGACCTGCGACACGGCCGGTGTCGTGCCGACGCTGCCCCCGCTGGTGGCGTCGCTCGGGATGACCGAGGTTGTGCGCCTGGCGGCCGGACAGACTCCCTCGCGCGGCCTGCTGACGCTGACCGTCTGGCAGGGCGGGTTCCGGTCGCGCAGGCTCTTCGAGCAGGCGCGGCCGTCCCCCGCCTGCCCGGTCTGCGCGGGCGGACGATTTCCGGCCCTCGAGGACGCCGTCGCGGCCGAGACGGTGACGCTCTGCGGGCGGCAATCGGTGCAGATCAAGCCACCCAACCGGGCGCGGCCCGATTTCGAGGTCCTCGAGAAGCGCCTCGCGCCGCTCGGCCGGGTCCGCAGGTCGCCGCAGCTGCTGAATGCGGACATCGAGGACCTGAGCCTGACGGTCTTTCCCGATGGCCGCTGCGTCGTGCGGGGGACCGACGACGTGACGCGGGCCCGCGTCTACTACGACCGCTACATCGGAGGCTGAGCCGTGCGGCGCATCCGGATCGAGGACCTCCTGGCGTCGCCCGAGGAGGTCGCCGCGTTCGCCGCGTTGCTCGCGCGCGGCGGCGTCGCCGCGATCCCGACCGAGACGTTCTACGGCCTCGCCGCCGATCCGACGAGTGAGGCCGGCGTTCGCCGCGTGCTGGCCCTCAAGCGCCGGGGCGCCGCAAAACCGCTCCTCGTGCTCTTCGGCGAGCGGCGGCAGCTCGAGCGCCTCGGCGTGGCGGCCGCCGCCGCGACGCTCGACCGATTCTTCGCGATCTGGCCGGCGCCGCTGACGGTGGTCCTGCCCCTCGCTCGATCGATCCCCGCCTCGCGGGACGCGTCCACGCTCGGCGTGCGCGTGCCCTCGCACGGCGCGCTGCTCGAGCTGTTGGCGCGCGTGGGTCCCGTCACGGGAACGAGCCTCAACCGTTCGGGCGACGAGCCGTGCTCGGACCCCGAGGACGCCGCGCGTGTGGCGCCGGGTGAGATCGACGTGCTCGTCGACGGTGGGAAGACTCCGGGAGGACGGCCCTCGACGCTGCTCGACGCGACGGTCGACCCGCCGCGCGTCCTGCGGGAGGGCGCGTTTGCGTGGCCGGCTTCCTAGCATCCTGCCGAGCCGGCGTTCCATGCTAAATTGCCCCGTTTCATGGGGATCCTCAAGGAATATGCCGGCAAGCGCCCCTCCGTCGGGGAGCGCGTCTATCTGGCCGAAACGGCGGCCGTGATCGGGGACGTCGTCCTCGGCGACGACGTGTCCATCTGGTACAACTCCGTCGTCCGCGGCGACTGCCACTTCATCCGCATCGGCGCCCGGACGAACATCCAGGACAACTGCGCGATCCACGTCACGCAGGCCACCCACCCCACGGTCCTCGAGGAAGAGGTCACGCTCGGCCACGGCGCGATCGTCCACGGCGCGACCGTCCGGCGCGGCGCCCTCATCGGGATCCGGGCGACCGTCCTGGATGCCGCGGTCGTGGGGGAGTCGGCCTTCATCGGCGCCGGGGCCCTCGTGACGCCGCGGACCATCGTGCCGCCGCGCACGCTGTGGCTGGGCTCCCCGGCCCGGCAGGCGCGCGCTCTCTCGGACGCGGAGGTCGAAGACCTGAAGCACTATCACCGCAACTATCTCGGCTACAAGGAGGAGTACTTCCGGGTGGACGGGACGTGGGCGCGATGACGGGCCGTCTCAAGGCGCCCAAGGGCACCCACGATCTGTTGCCGGCCGAGAGCGAGAGGTTCGCCGCCGTCGAGGCCACCGCCCGGCGCGTCTTCGGCGCCCACGGCTACGGCGAGATCCGCACGCCGACGTTCGAGTCGACGGAGCTCTTCGCCCGGTCGGTGGGCGAGACGACCGACATCGTCCACAAGGAGATGTACACGTTTCCGGACCGCAAGGGCCGCTCCCTGACCCTGCGCCCGGAGAACACCGCCGGAGTGGTGCGCGCCCTCGTCGAGAGGGGGATCCAGGAGATTCCCAGGCCCATCCGCCTCTGGTACGCCGGGCCTCAGTTTCGCTACGAGCAGCCGCAGGCCGGGCGCTACCGGGAGTTCCGGCAGATCGGGGTCGAGCTCTTCGGCGCGCCCTCGGCCGCCGGGGACGCCGAGGTCCTCGGGATGCTGTTCGAATTCCTGCGCGCCCTCGGTCTCTCCGACGCCGTCGCGACGATCAATTGCATTCCGAAGGGCGAGGCACGGGCGGCCTTCTCGCGGGCCCTCCAGGACCACGTGCGGCCGCACGCCGGCCTTCTCGGCGCCGACGACCGCAAGCGGCTCGAGGAAAACCCGCTGCGCCTCTTCGATTCGAAGGACCCGGAAGCGCGCAGGGTCCTCGCGGGGGCGCCCGCGACACTCGACTTCCTCGACGAGGCGTCCCGGGCCCACCACGAGGAGTTGAAGCGCCTCCTGCCGCTGGTGGGCGTGCGCTTTTCCGAGAGCGCCGGGATCGTGCGGGGCATCGACTACTACACGCTCACCGTTTTCGAGGTCGCTTCGGAGCGGCTGGGCGCGCAGAACGCCCTGCTCGGGGGCGGCCGGTACGACGATCTGGTCAGCGAGCTCGGAGGACCGCCGACGCCGGCCGTGGGTTTTGCGATCGGCGAGGACCGGCTGGTTGAGGCCATGACCGCCGACGTGCGGCCCGCGAAGACGCTCTTCAGCGTGATCCCGGACGGCCCGGACGAGTTCGTGTACGCGCTCGTGGTGGCAGGAGAGATCCGGCGGCTGCTCCCCGACGCCGTCGTCGAGAGCGATTTGTCGGGCCGCGGAATCGTCAAGGGGCTCGGGCGCGCCGGCCAGGTTGCGAAGGATCCCTCCCGGCACCCGTTCCGGATCGGCAGAGTTCACGCAGTGCTCCTGGGATCCCAGGAGCGGGAAGGCGACACCGTGACGATGAAGGATCTCTCCTCCGGCACCCAGGACTCGTTTCCGCGGCGGCAGCTCGCCGAGCGGCTGGCGGGGAGGGAGCGATGACGCTCGTGCGGCAGCCGGGCGGTGCCCTGCGCGCCTCCGACGCGGGCCGGACCGTTCTTCTCAAGGGATGGGTGGCCCGGCGCCGCGACCTCGGCGAGCTCATCTTCCTGACGGTGCGCGACCGCAGCGGCCTCGTGCAGGTCGTCTTCGACCGGGCGCGCTGCCCCGGCGCCGCGGTGGACGCCGCCTCCGAAGCCCGCGGCGAGGACGTCGTCGCGATCGAGGGCCAGGTGATGGCCCGCGCCGAGGGCCAGCGCAACACGGACCTGCCGACGGGCGAGATCGAGGTTCTCGGCTCGAGCCTGGAATTCCTGGCTCGGTCGCAGACGCCCCCCTTCGTCGTGGAGGATCGCACCAACGCGACCGAAGAGCTGCGCCTCGAGTACCGGTACCTCGACCTGCGCCGGCCGGTCATGCTGAAGAACTTCGTCCTGCGCGACGAGATCGCCTTCCGCGTGCGCAAGGTCCTGCACGAGCGCGGGTTTCTCGAGGTGGAGACGCCGATGCTGACACGCTCGACGCCCGAGGGCGCTCGCGATTTCCTGGTGCCCTCGCGCGTGCACCGGGGGCAGTGGTACGCACTGCCCCAGTCGCCGCAGCTCTTCAAGCAGATCCTGATGATGTCGGGGTTCGAACGGTACTTCCAGATCGCCCGCTGTTTCCGCGACGAGGACCTGCGCGCGGACCGCCAGTTCGAGTTCACCCAGATCGACCTCGAACTGTCCTTCCCGACCGAGGAGGACGTCTTCGACACGGTCGAGGCGTTCCTCGTCGAGGCGTTCGCCGCCGCCGCGATCGCGGTCGAGCGCCCGTTCCGGCGGCTGAGGTACCCGGAGGCGATGGCCCGGTACGGAACGGACCGGCCGGACCTGCGCTACGAGCTCGAGCTCTGCGACCTTTCCGAGGCGGCCGCGGGGAGCGCCTTCGCGCCCTTCGAGAAGGCCCTCGGTTCGGGCGGGACGGTGCGCGGCCTCCGCGTCCCGGGCGGCGCGGCGTTCTCGCGCAAGCGGCTCGACGAGCTGACGGAGAAGGCCCGCGAGCATGGCGCCGGAGGCCTCCTCTGGTTCAAGAAGGCAGCGGGCGAGGTGACGTCGCCGGCGAAGAAGGCGCTCTCCGAAGTGCAGCTCGCGCGGCTCCTCGCGACGGCCGGCGTCGGGGACGGCGACCTGCTCCTGGCCGTGGCCGACCGGGAGAAAGCGGCTTTCGCGGCCCTCGCGGCCCTGCGGGCCGAAGCCGCGCGAGAGCTCAAGCTCGTCGACGCGTCGCGGTACGTCTTCTGCTGGGTGACGGAGTTCCCGCTGCTCGGCTTCGACGAGGAGGCGGGGACGTGGTTCCCGATGAACCACCCCTTCACGGGGCCGCGCGAGGAGGACCTCGAGCGGCTCGAGTCCGATCCGGGCAGCGTCCGCGCCCGCGCCTACGACGTGGTGGTCAACGGGTGGGAGCTCGGCTCGGGCTCGATCCGGATTCACCGAGCCGACCTGCAGGAGCGCGTGTTTCGCGTTCTCGGCATCGGGGAGGCGGAGGGCCGGGAGCGGTTCGGGTTCCTGCTCGAGGCGCTCAAGTACGGTGCGCCGCCCCACGGAGGCATCGCCCTCGGGCTGGACCGCATTTGCGCGATCGCGGCCGGCGCGACCTCTCTGCGGGACGTGATCGCCTTCCCCAAGACGACCTCCGGCATCGACCTGATGACGAAGGCGCCCGCGACGGTCTTTCCGGAGCAGCTGCGCGAGCTCGGCTTCGAGCCGCCGCCGACGCGAGAGCGGTGAGCCCGCTCCCGCCCGAGAGGATCCCGGTCTCCGGGCCGCCCTTCGAGAGCACGGCCTGGGTGGGCGCGGGACTTCTCGACGGCGCCGCGCGGTACCTCGTTTCGCCCTCGGGGAGGTTCGTTCTCGCCTCGCCGCCCTCGGCCGAGGCCGCGGTGGCGCGGATCCGCCGCGCTCTCGGCGCACGAGTCCTCTGCGAGATCGTCGTGGAGGACGGCGAGTCCGCGAAGACGCTCGGCTCGGTCGAGCGCATCACCGACGCGGCCCTCGCGGCCGGCGTTCGCCGCGACGACGCCTTCGTGGCCGTCGGAGGCGGAGTCGTGACGGACATGGTCGGTTTCGCGGCGGCGATCCTGATGCGCGGAGTCACCTGGAACGCGGTGCCGACGACGACCGCGGGAATGGCGGACGCCGCGATCGGCGGCAAGACGGGAGTCAACCACCGGCTCGGCAAGAACCTGCTCGGGGCCTTTCATCCGCCCGCCGTCATCCTCGTGGATCCGGCCTCCCTCGCGACGCTTCCCGAGCGCGACTACCGGGCCGGCCTCGTCGAGGCGTACAAGGACGCGTGGATCGCCGACGCGCCGCTCGCGGCGCGCGCCGCGGATGGGCTGTCCGCGATTCTCGTGCGCGACGAGGGGCCGCTGCTCGACCTGCTCGCCGGATCGGTGCGCGCCAAGGCCGCGGTGGTGGCGTCGGACCCGAGGGAGGGCGGACGGCGCCGCGTCCTGAACTTCGGCCACACGCTCGGGCATGCGCTCGAGGCTGCGGCGGGCTTCGGGCAGATGCGCCACGGAGAGGCGGTTGCCTGGGGCATCTGCGCTGCGCTCGAGCTTTCGCGGCGGCGCCTGGGACTGTCCGATGCGGACGCGTCGGCGGTCCGAGCCGTGCTCGTGCGCCTCGGACCGTTTCCCGAACCCGAGCGCGACGCGGCGCGCCTGCGCGGCTTCCTTGCGAGAGACAAGAAGTCCACGGCGCGGGGCCTGGCCTCCGTGCTGCTGTCGCGCATCGGGCAGGCTCAGGTGGACGAGACCGTCCCCGCCGACGAATGGCTCGACGCAGCGGCTATAATGACGCTATCGTGAGTGGGCGTTCCGGTCGGCGTCGGATCCGGCTCTTCGTCCTTCTCTCCGGCGCCCTGATCCTCGCATCCCTGGTTCCCCTGGTCGTCGCCGAGGCCGTGCTCATCTCTCGCAACCGGCGGACCCTAGAGACCCTCGAAGAGAAGTACCTGACGCGCTCGTCGGCGGCGATCGCCGACCACATCGCGGCCTACTACGCGGCCGCCGGCCAGCAGGTCACCAAGGCGGCGGATGCGATCCGTCTGGCCGCGCAGCTGACCGGCAAGGACCCGTTCGGATCGGGCGACGGCCCCGACATCCTGGGGTCCGTCCTGTCCGGACAGAGCCAGCTCGTGGCCCTGCGCGGCGTGAACCTGGAAGGCCGAGGCGGCTTCGTCGGACCCGACGTGCATTCGCCCGACATCGACTTCGAGTTTCGCAAGGGGTTCGAGTCGGCGCGCGACGGCGTGCGCTACGAGGGCAACCCCTTCGCGGTGGTCGGCCTCGGGACCCTCGCGGTCCTGGCGCAGCCCGTCGTGGACGAGAAGGGTGTCCGCGTCGGCGTCGTGGAGGCGCTCGTCTCCTGGCAACCGATCCTCCGGGAGTTCGAAGACGAAATGCGCCGCGAGGTGCGGGCGACGCTCGTCGACCGGCAGGGCAACCTCCTCTTTCCGCCGGCGTCGGGCGGGCGCGGCCTGGCGCACCCGTCCTCCCTCGTCGCCGATTTCGTCCGCTTTCCCGCCCGGCTGACCCGCTCCGAGACAGGGGCCAGCGGCGACGTCCTCGCGTCGATCGCCCCGGTCGGTGATCCGCCGTGGGGCGTGCTCGTCGAGCGCGACCGCGACATTGCTTTCGCGTCTGTGGATCGGATGGTGCGCGACACGGTGCTCTGGAGCGCGGCCTGCCTCGCGGGCGCGCTGGCCCTCGGTGTGCTCTTTGCTCGTCGCCTATCGCGACCCATCGCGCAGCTGGCCGAGTCGACCCGGGCCGTCGCGCAGGGACAGTACGGCGCGGGCGTCGAGGTGACGGGCACGGCGGAGATCGCCGACCTCTCGGAGAACTTCAACGTCATGAGCGCCTCGGTCCGAGACGCGTTCGAGAAAGTCCAGAAGGCGGCCCGGGAGAACCAGGAGCTCTTCCTCTCGTCGATCCGGGCCCTCGCGGCCGCGATCGATGCCAAGGACCCGTACACGCGCGGCCACTCGGAGCGCGTGGCCCGGTATTCCGCGGCAATCGCCCGCGAGATGGGCCTGCCGACCGATGAGGCGCGCAAGGTCCGGCTCTCCGCGCTGCTCCACGACGTCGGCAAGATCGGCATCGACGACCGCATCATTCGAAAGCCGACCGCGCTGACCGACGACGAGTTCGAGCTCATGAAGGCGCACCCGGCCAAGGGCGCCGCAATCATGGAGACAATTCCCCAGTTGGCCGATATCATCCCCGGCATGAAACACCACCATGAGAAGTGGGAGGGCGGCGGGTATCCCGACGGGCTCAAGGGGGAGGAGATTCCCATGCAGGCCAGAATCGTGGCCGTGGCCGACGCCTTCGACGCGATGACGACGACGCGCCCCTATCAGAAGGCGATGGAAGTCTCCTACGTCCTCGAGCGGCTGCGCGAGATGTCCTGGAAGCGGTTCGACGCCAACGTCGTCGAGGCGCTGGTGCGATCCCACGCCCGGGGCGACCTCGTTCCGACGGACGCCGGCGTGGCGGCGCGGGCGAGCCAGGCGGCGGCGCGATGAGGGCCTTCGCGAGGGCGGCGGGAGTGGCCGCGCTGGTCGTGCTCGCCGTCGGGTGCACGAAGGCGAAGCCGAAGACCTCGGCCGAGCTCCTGCTAAACGAACGGATGGCCCAGGTGATGCTGCGCGACGGCCGGCCCTCCGAGGCCGAAAAGGCCTTCCGCGAGTGCCTCAAGGACGATCCCAAGAATCCCGAGGTCCTCGCCGGCCTCGGGGTCGCCATGCTGATGCAGGCGCGATACAAGGATTCGCTCGTTCCCTTCGACAAAGCCGTCACGATCGCTCCCGAGAACGGCTCCTACCGCAACAACCGGGGCGTCGCACTGATGGAGCTCGGGCAGTTCAAGGCCGCCCAGGACGACTTCGCCGTCGCCTCGGCCTCGCAGAACCCGGACGACCGCATCTCGGCGACGATCAACCTCGGGCGCCTGTTTCAGCGGCAGGGCGACTTCGCGGCGGCCGAAGCGCAGTTTGGCTCCGCGATTGCCCATGATCCCAAGGCGTATGGCGCCTTCGTCGGCCGGGCTGTGGCCCGGGAGTCGGCGGGCAACCTGGAAGGCGCCGCGGAGGATTTCCTGGCCGCGGTGAAGCTGGATCCCTCCAACGCCGACGCGAACCTGCGCCTCGGCATGGTCCTCGTCTCGATGCACAAGCCGGATCTGGGCAAGCGGTATCTGCAGCGGGCCGTGGACCTCGATCCGGCCGGAGACACGGGCGCGAAGGCGCGGTTGCTGCTGGAGAACCTGGCCCTGAAGTCGTAGATCCGGGAGGCGGTCCGCGGCCGATCCCGGTCTCCTGATCCTTGCGGTATCTTCCGTCCGCATGGCGGAAGATCCCGAAAACGACGCGTCCTCTGCGCCGCGGGCCCGCGGCGGGTTTTTCGCGAAGGTTCGGCGCGGGCTCTTCATGACGCACACCGAGATCCTCGAGAAGCTCGGGACCGCGGTGAAGGAGGGGCTCGGCTTCGACGAGTCGGTGCTCGAGTCGCTGGAGGAGGCGCTCCTCTCGGCCGACGTCGGCGCTCCGACGGCGTCCGCACTGACCGAGGCCGTTCGCGCGCGGGCGGGGGGCTCCGAGCGCACGGACCTCGAAGCCTTGCGGGCCATTCTCCTCGAGGAGATCGAAACGCTGATCGCATCGGCCCCACGGCCGGCCGGCAGCGCGCCGGTCCCGCTTTCCGTGACCTTTCTCGTCGGCGTCAACGGCTCGGGAAAGACGACCACGACGGCCAAGCTGGCGGCTCGGGAGAAAGGCGCGGGGCGCTCGGTCCTTCTCGCGGCGGCCGACACCTTTCGCGCGGGCGCGATCGAGCAGCTCCAAACCTGGGCGGACCGCCTGGCGCTGCCTCTCGTCCGCCACCGCGAGGGGGCGGATCCCTCCGCGGTGCTCTTCGACGCGCTGTCGGCCGCGAAAGCCCGGGGCATGGCCTGCCTCCTCGTCGACACAGCGGGCCGGCTCCACACCAAGAAGAACCTGATGGACGAGCTTTCGAAGATGCGCCGCATCGCCGCGCGGGAAGTGCCCGGCGCCCCGCACGCGACGCTGCTCGTGCTCGACGCCACGACCGGCGTCAACGGGCTCGAGCAGGCGCGGCGGTTCGTCGAGGCGGCCGGGGCGACGGGGGTCGTCCTGACGAAGCTCGACGGCAGCGCGCGCGGCGGGATCGTGCTCGCGATCTATCGGGAGCTCAAGCTGCCCGTCCTCTACGTCGGGGTCGGGGAGGCGGTGGACGATCTGGTCCCCTTCGACCCGGCGGAGTACGCGAAGGCCCTCCTGGGAGACGATGCCTCCCATTGATTTCGCTTGGCTCGAGCGCGCCCTCGCCCTCGCGGAGAGGGCCCGATACACCGTGTCGCCCAATCCCATGGTGGGTGCGGTCGTCGTCCGCGCCGGGACCGCGGTCGGCGAGGGGTTCCACCGGCGCGCCGGCGGCCCGCACGCGGAGGTCGTTGCTCTGCGGCGGGCCGGGGCTGCGGCGCGCGGCGCCGATCTCTACCTGACTCTCGAGCCCTGCGTCAGCCAGGGCCGCACTCCGGCGTGCGCGCCCGCGGTGATCGCGTCCGGCGTGCGCCGGGTCGTCGTGGCGGCGACGGATCCGAACCCGTTGGTGGCGGGCCGGGGCGTCAGGGCCCTGCGGCGAGCCGGTCTCGAGGTCGTCCTCGCTCGGGCGCCATGGCGCGGCCGGGCCCTCGATCAGAACGAGAAATTCCGAGCCTCGATCGCCCGCGGCTGGCCGTTCGTCCTCGCGAAGTGGGCCTCGACGCTGGACGGCCGGATCGCTTCCGCGAAGGGCGAGAGCCGGTGGATCACGGGGGAGGCTGCGCGACGCCGGGGCCTGGAGTTGAGGGAGGAGTATGACGCCGTGCTCGTCGGGGCGGGCACCGTTCTCGCGGACGATCCCCGGCTGACGCGGCGGCTGGCCAAGGCCCGGGGGCTCGCGCACTGGCGCATCGTCCTCGACGGTCGGCTGCGGGTGCCGGAGTCGGCCCGCGCGTTGCGCGGGGCCGGTGAAAGGCTCGTCGTGACGGCGGCATCGCCGGACCATCCGAAGGCGCGGCGGCTGTCGCGCCGCGGAATACGGGTCTGGAGCCTCCCGGGGCGACCGGGAGGGAGCGTGGACCTTCGACGGTTGCTCGTCGAGCTCTCCCGCCACGGTGTGACGAGCCTCATGGTCGAGGGCGGAGGGCAGACGCTGGGGAGTTTTTTCGAGTCCGGCCTCGTGGACAAGGTCGCGGCGTTTCTCGCGCCACGCGTCCTCGGCGGCCGCGGCGCGACGGGAGCCGTGGGCGGCACGGGCTTCGCTCTCGCCGACGCCCCAGAGCTCGCCCGAGCGCGCGTCGAGCGCGTGGGCGCCGACCTGCTCGTCACCGGGCGCCTCGCGTAGACTCGTCGCCCATGTTCACCGGAATCGTGGCCGGCATCGGCCGCGTCACGAACGTCGAGAAGCGCCGCGGGGGACTCCGGCTCGCGATCGCTCCGCCGTCCCGATTCGGGCGCCTCACGGCGGGTGAGAGCGTCGCCGTGGCGGGGGTGTGCCTGACCGCCGTCGAGGGCGGTGCACGGCTGGTCGCCGACGTCTCCCCGGAGACGCTCCGGCGATCGCGGCTCGGCGTTCTCGCTGCCGGAGACCGGATCAACCTGGAGCGCGCCCTGCGGTGGGGCGATCGGCTCTCCGGCCATTTCGTGATGGGCCACGTGGACGGGATCGTCCGCGTCGAGACGATCACGCGCGCCGGCAACTCCTGGACGTATGCGTTCTCGCTGCCGCGGACCCTCGCGCGGTACGTCGCGACGAAGGGCTCGGTCGCGCTCGACGGCGTGAGCCTGACGATCGCGGCGCGGCACGCCGGCTCGTTCGAGGTGGCGGTGATCCCGGAGACGCACCGGCGCACGACGCTGGGCCGGTCGAAACCGGGCGACGCGATCCACTTCGAGGCCGACGTCTTCGCGCGCTACGGCCGGGCGGGGGCCCTGCGTCGCGTCCGGCCGCGCTCCGGGCAATGATCGTCTTCGAGTCCGCGGCCGCGCCCGCCGTGCGCCCCGGCGAGGCGCTGGTCGCCGGGCGGCGCCTGGCCGGACGCCTGTTTCCTTACGGCGCCGACGCGGGGGAGGCGCCGTTGCGCTTCGATCCGGTCGATCACCGGTTCGTGTTCCGCCGGCCGGACGCGGCCGTGATGGTCGGGCCGTGGGAGGTCGAGCCCTGGACGGCGGCCCTCGGCCGGGTGGCCTCCGGGCCCGTCCTCGTCGGGCCCTGCTCGTCCGCGGAGAGCGTGCGGGGCGCCTACCGGGCCGCCGCCGCGGCGGCGGTCGCGTCGGGGCGGCCGGCCTATCTGCTGGATCCGGAGGCGGACGGCATTCCCCCTGCCGCCGGCGACGCGATCGTGGCGCTGTGCTCCTGGAAACCGGGCCGGCCGGCGCTGGCGTTCCCGGGCCTGGGCGCGGCCCGCGAGGCAGGCCTGGCCGCGGCCGCCCTCTTTCCTCTGCTTCCCGGCTGGACCGCCGAGGCCGGGGAGCTCGAGGCCCTCGCCGCCGCCGCAAAGGCCGGGGGTGCGGTGTCCCTGACGGCAGTCCCGCCGGCGCTGGACGGAGAGGGGCGCAGGGGCATCGTGGAAGCGCGCGCGGCGACGGATCCTCCGGGCACCGACGTCTTCTTCGATCTCGTTCACCACGGCGGCTGGAGCGACCGGATGGCCGAGCGGCTGGCCGCGGCCCGCGCGGCCGCGGCGCGCCACGGTCTCGCCCTGCTCCCGCCGAGGCCCGTCGGCAAGGGCGAGCGGCGCGGCAATGCCGCCGCCGCCTCGCGGCTCGAGGAGATGGCCGAGGAACACGAGGCCGAGGAGCACCGCGCTGCGCTGCTGCACGCGGCCGTCCGCTGGCTCGACGACTCGGCCCGCGACCTCGCGGCGGTGGCGCGGGAGGGAAACTTCCGCAAGGTGTTTCCGTTCGGCGCGGACATCGCCGATGCCGCGGAGGCAGCCCTCCGGACGGCGCGATGAGGGGGCGCGGGGCCGGGCTGTACGTCCACCTCCCGTATTGCGCGTCGCGCTGCGGGTATTGCGCCTTCGTCGTCACGACCGACGGGTCGAGCCGCGACCGTTACCTCGGCGCGGTCGAGCGCGAGGCCGCGCTGCTCGAGGGCGAAGCCGACGCAGCGACCTTCGACTCGATCTACCTCGGTGGAGGAACGCCTTCGCTTCTCCCGCCCGCCGCCGTCGCTCGGCTGGTTGAGGTCCTGCGGTCGCGTTTCCGGATCGACGTGGGCGCGGAGGTGACGCTCGAGGCGAATCCCGAGGACGTGGGACTGGAATCGGTCCCGGCCTGGCGCGACGCCGGGGTGACCCGCGTCTCGGTCGGCATCCAGTCGCTCGCGGACGTGGAGCTCGAAGCCGTCGGCCGCCGGCACGACGCCGCGGGCGCGCGGGCGGCCCTCGAACTGCTGGCCGGGTCCGGTCTCTCGATCTCGGGCGATCTGATCCTGGGGCTGCCCGATCAAACGCGCGACAGCTTCCGGGAAAGCGTGGCCGGGCTCGCCGACTCCGGCGTGGACCACGTCTCGGTCTACCTGCTCGAGACGGAGAAGTCGAAGACGATCGAGGAGGACCGGCGGCACAGGCCCGCCCGCTATCTCTCGGACGACGCTCAGGCCGAGCTCTGGCTCGAGATGGGGGAGTCGCTGGCCGGACGAGGGCTCGCCCATTACGAGATTTCCAACTGGGCACGGCCCGGACGGGAGGCGCGCCACAACGTGAAGTACTGGACGCGCAGCCCCACGCTTGGCCTGGGCGTGTCCGCGCACGAGCTCTGGGCCGGCCATCGCCGGGCGAACGTGTCGAACCTCGAGACCTATCTCGGGGCGCTTGGCGAGGGCCGCCGGCCCGTCGCCTTCGATCTGCCCGTCGAGCCTGCGGAAGTTGCCCGGGAGGAGCTCTTCCTCGGCCTGCGTCTTGCCGCGGGCGTGCCCTGCGAGCGCGTCGAGGCATTCGCGGCCGCCGCCGGGGACGTCCGTCTCTGGAACGACTACGAGGCCTGGCTCGCCGAGGGCATCCTCCAGCGGGTCGGCGATCGCGTCCGCTTCAGCGAGCGCGGCTATCTCGTCTCCAACGAGGTCCTCGCCCGCTTCGTGTAGCCGCTGAGCGATGGGTTGTTGACACCATGAGCGATGCGCGGTTACGCTTGCTGCACACTCGCTGCGAAGGTGTCCGCGCGGTGACCCCTCCGTAGGTTCCCAAAAACACACCAGCGATGCGCTGGATACGGAGGTGGACGATGGTCAGACGTCGGACGTGTTTCGTGTCCGGCAGGGTCCTGCGGCTTGCCGTCGCCCTGGCAGTCCTCGCTCCCGCGGCTTTGATGGCCGGTCCGCGTCCGGGGGTCGCGCCGCCCGCCCGCGGCGCCACGGTCGCCTGCGCACAGGGCGCGACGACGCTTTGCCTGAGCAGCGCGCGATTTCAAGTTTCGGTCCAGTGGCGGGACTTCCAGGGAAACACGGGCGCCGGGCAGGCGGTGGGGCTGACCGCAGACACGGGTTACTTCTGGTTCTTCACGAACACCAACGTGGAGCTCGTCGTGAAGGTCCTCGACGCCACGGCCATCAACGGCCATTTCTGGGTGTTTTACGGCGCTCTCTCGAATGTCGAGTACGTGATCACGGTGACCGACACCGCCAACGGACAGCAGCGGACGTATTCCAATCCGTCCGGGCAATTCGGCAGCGCCGGGGACACGCAGGCCTTTCCGACCGGAACCGGTTCGTCGGTGACCGCGCTCGGCGGCGCCTCGGTCCCAGGAGGATCGCTCGAGGCCAGTCCCGTTGCGGCGCGTGCTGCGCGGCGGTCCGCCCGGGCCAAAGCGGGCGCCTGCGCGCCCGACGCGACGGCCCTGTGCCTGGCGGACGGCCGCTTCCGGGTCGAAGTGAACTGGACCGACTTTCAGGGCCATTCCGGCCGGGGGCAGGCGATCGGCCTGACCGCGGACACCGGGTACTTCTGGTTCTTCACCAGCGCCAACGTCGAGCTCGTGGTCAAGGCACTGGATGCGCGCGCGGTCAACGGAAACTTTTGGGTGTTTTACGGGGCGCTTTCCAACGTCGGGTATGAGGTCGTCGTCCTGGACACGCAGACCGGGGAATCGCGGAGATACAGGAATCCGCCCACGCAGTTCGCGAGCGCGGGCGATACTGCGGCGTTCCCGCTCGCTCCGGGGACGCCGATCCCCGCCGTGACCGACGTCGGCACGGCGAGCGGCGAGGCGGTCTCGGCGACCATCGGCGCGGCGGGGGGCGTGGTCGTCAGCCAGGACGGCAACGCGACCCTCTCGATCCCGCCCAACGCCGTCTCCGGACCCGTCGCCTTCACGATCCAGCCGATCAGCAACGAGGCCCCCGGCGGAGCGGGAGGCGGCTATCGCCTCGGCCCCGAGGGGCAGACGTTCGCCCTTCCCGCGCAGCTTTCCTTCCGGTCCTCGGGGACTCTGGCCGACTCCGCGGGCGTGGCCTACCAGGACGCGCAGCACGTCTGGCGCGAGTTGAAGGCCTCGAGCCTCAACCAGGCCGCCAAGACCGTGACGGCGCCCACCTCGCATTTGAGCGATTGGGCGCTCGTCCAGGGGTTTGCCCTCGCGCCCTCGGAGGCGCAGGTCCACGTCGGGAATTCCCTCGGGCTCGCCCTGGCCTCCTGTTTCTGGATCGACGAGGACGAGTCGACGAGACTCGTGGCGGGGTGCGCGCCCGCGACGGGAGACGTGACGACTTCGGCCTGGGCGGTGAACGGGGTGGCCGGAGGCAACGCGACGACGGGGACCGTCACCGCCTCGGGAGATCATGGCGGAAGCTTCACGGCGCCCGCTCAGAAGCCCACCCCGAACGTGGTCGCCGTGAGCGCGGTCCTCGGAGGATCGGGCCAGGGGAGTGTCGTTTCCAATCTCACGATCGTCGACGACGCACTCCCCGACTCGTGGGTTGGAACCGCGGACGGGGCCTTCGCGGGGGCCTCGGCCACGGTGCAGGTCACCTGGACCCTGGACCGGACGGCCAACAACGTCTCGACCTACCACCCCTCCGGGACCGCGCACTACTCCTTCATGGATTGCACGATCACGCCGGCCGACGGGTCGCTCGCGACCGACGGGTTCCTGACGATCGATTACAACGCCCACCCGGCGACCTATGACGGGATCGGAGACGGCTTCTGGATTGCTCTCTTCAACTGCCCGGGCCTGGATCCCGGGGAAAATCCGGTGACGTTTCTGTACTTCGACTCATCGGGCGTCGTGAGTGCGGACGGAACCACGATCGAGGGCAGCGGTGTTTCCGGAGACGGCGTCTGGACCATCCACTGGCACTTCGTGCACCACGTGCCGGGATCTCCCTAGGGCCTTCGTTTCGGGCGCCTCGAGGCAAAAGAGAACGGCCCGGCGCGAGCCGGGCCGTCGTCTTTGGCTCGAGTTCGCCAGGCCGGTCAGATGAAGAGCGGCGCGAGCACCAGGGTGATCGTCGCGAGCAGCTTGATGAGCACGTGGAGCGAGGGTCCGGCGGTGTCCTTGAACGGATCGCCGACCGTGTCGCCGACGACCGCCGCCTTGTGCGTCGGCGACCCCTTGCCGCCGTAGGCCCCCATCTCGATGTACTTCTTGGCGTTGTCCCAGGCGCCGCCCGAGTTGTTGAGGAACGTGGCCATGACGATGCCCGTGATCGTGCCGACCATCAGGAGCGCGGCCACCGCCTCGGCGCCGACACCGAACTGCTTGAAGATGAGGCCGACCGCGATGGGTGTGCCGACGGCGACCAGGCCCGGCGCGATCATCTGGCGCAGCGCGCCCCGGGTCACGATGTCGACGGTGCGGCCGTAATCCGGCTTTTCCGTACCCAGCATGATGCCGGGGTGCTCCTTGAACTGGGCGCGCACGTCCTGGATGACGACGTACGCCGCCTTCCCGACGGCCTTGATGGCGAGGCCGGAGAAGAAGAACACGAGCATCGCGCCGATGAGCGCGCCGACGAAGACCTCGGGCTTGGAGAGGTTGACCGAGGTCAGCTCCGCGCCGTAGTTCTTGAGCTCGTCGAGGTATGCCGAGAAGAGCAGGAAGGCCGCCAGGGCCGCCGATCCGATGGCGTATCCCTTGGTCAGCGCCTTGGTCGTGTTGCCGACGGCGTCGAGGCGGTCGGTCTTCTTGCGGATTTCCTCGGGCTGCTTGGACATCTCCACGATGCCGCCGGCGTTGTCGGTGATCGGGCCGAAGGTGTCCATGGCCAGGATGTAGGCGGCCGTGCCGAGCATGCCCATCGTGGCGACGGCGGTGCCGAAGAGGCCGCCGCCCGGCAGAGCGGCGACGCCGATCTTGTACGACGAGAGGATCGCGATGGAGATCGCGATCACCGGCATGACCGTGCATTCGAAGCCGATCGAGACGCCAGCGATGATGTTGGTGGCGGGACCCGTCTGCGAGGCCTCGGCGATTTCGCGCACCGGCCGGTACTTGTACTCCGTGTAGTACTGCGTGATGAAGACGAACACGATCGAGGTCAGCACGCCGATGATGCCGCAGAGGAAGAACATCCACCACGCGTCCGGGCGGGACGGATTCGCGAGGAGCCACTTCGTCGCCACGAAGAAGCCGGCGATCGCCAGGGCCGAGGTGATGTAGTAGCCGCGGTTCAAGGCCGTCATCGGGTCGGCGTCCTCGCGGGTCTTGACGGCGAAGATGCCGACGATCGACGCGAGCAGGCCGAACGCGCGGGCGACGAGCGGGAAGAGCATCACGCCGACGATGCCTGCGGAGAACCCAAGGCCCTGCTTCTGCAGGGAGGCCGCCAGGGTCGCGCCCAGGATCATGGCGCCGATGTTCTCAGCGGCCGTGGACTCGAACAGATCGGCGCCGCGGCCGGCGCAGTCGCCGACGTTGTCGCCCACGAGGTCCGCGATGACGGCGGGATTGCGGGGGTCGTCCTCCGGGATCCCGGCCTCGACCTTGCCGACGAGGTCGGCGCCGACGTCGGCGGCCTTGGTGTAAATCCCGCCGCCGAGCTGCGCGAAGAGCGCCACGAAGGAGGCGCCGAAGCCATAGCCGACGATCAACAGGGGGATCTGGACCGGCGGGACCGCGGTGAAGTGGCTGACGAGCCAGTAGAGGCCGCCCACGCCGAGCAGCGACATGGCGACGACGAAGAGGCCCGAAACCGCGCCGCCGCGCAGGGCCGTGCGCAGAGCGTCGTTCAGCGAGCTCCGGGCGGCCGAGGCCGTCCGGATGTTGGTGCGGAT
>DATMNJ010000262.1:0-8136 GCA_035569175.1 Thermoanaerobaculia bacterium
CTTCAGGGAGTACTTGTTCTCGGTGATCGTGTCCGGAAAGTTGACGCCCTCGGTGATCCCGGCTGTGGGTGCGAACTCCTGGTCCGTGCTGACGCGGTCGTACGCCGCGAAGAACCACACGCGGTCCTTGACCATGAAGCCGCCGAGATCCAGACCACCCTCGGAACGGGTGTTCTTGTTGGCGATCGTCGCGGACTGGGCGTTGCCGAGCTCGGAGAAATCGGGCGTGGTCGCGTTCTTCTGCGCGGAGCCGAGGTCCAGGCTGTTGTAGTAGCCGAACACGTCGCCGTGGAACTCGTTGCCGCCCGACTTCGTGATGACGTTGACGATTCCGCCGGTATTGCGGCCATACTCCGCCTGGTAGCCGCCCGTCTTGACCTCGACTTCCTGGACGAACTCGTTGTTGATGTCCTTGCCCTGGATGCCCTTGATGACGTTCGTCGTGTTGACGCCGTCGATCAAGAACGAGTTCTCGGCCGAGGTCGAACCGTAAACGGAGATCCCTCCCCCCATCATCCCGCCCGCGCCGGACGGGGATCGTCCCTGAGACTCCCCGCCGTCGATCTGGACCCCGGGCTGCGAGAGCACGATCGACGCATAGTTGCGGCTCGCCAGCGGCAGCTTGGAGATCACCTTGCCGGAGAAGTTCGAGCCTGCCGTCGTCGACGTCGAGTCGATCAGCGGCGCCTCGCCCGTCACCGTCACTTCGGCGGTCGTCGAAAGCGCAAGCTGGAGATTCGCCGTCGCCGTCGCGTCGAGGGTGACGGTCGCCTTCTTCTGAACGCTGCCGAATCCCGCCAGGGTCGCGGTCACGACGTAGTCGCCGGGCACGAGGTTCAGGAAGCGATAGCGACCGTCGGCCGCCGTCACTCCCGTCTTGGTTCCCTGCAGCCTCACGCCCGTCAGCTCCACGGTCACGCCCGGCAGAGCCGCGTTGCTCTGGTCGGTGACGAGCCCCTCCACGGTGCCGGTCGTCTGCGCGAAGACGGCGACCGGGACGAGCAGAAGCAGGCAGAGCACGATGCCAGGGCCACGCCTGCGGCCGGATTCGAATCGGGGAACGTCTCGACTTTGCATTCTGATCCTCCTTGAAGCCGCTCGACGATCGAGTGGCTGCAAGGCGAACAGGAGAGCAATCGAGCTGCCACGATTGAAAATCGGCCGCAATTGTCGCAACGCTCTTTCGCGCCAGGCGTTTGCGGAACGGAGCGTTTGCATGAACGCCGCGCTTTGGAACGGAGCGATGGATCCGGTTCGGAGAACCTGGATTCAAAAATCGGAGCGAGCATCCAATGCCGCGAAACTCAGACGAGGTCTTGACGAAGTCCGACGCGGCGCGGCACCAAGGCCGAGTCTCCTGGCCGTGCAGGCGAACGACGGCGCCCGACCGGATGCGCCGAGGCGCGGACGAGACGGCGCAGCTCGGCGAAGGACCGCGCCTCCGTCGAGGCGCGGGGAATCTGGAAGCCCTCGTCGCGCACCTTCCCCACCGCCGCGTCCAGGCCGTGGCCGGGCGCGGATGTCTCCTCCCGGCACAGGGCCCACGCCGCATCGTCGAAGCTGCAGCGCGCCGTCGAGCAGGTCGACGCCATCCGCTCCGCGTTGGTCCCGCGGCTTCTCCTGGCCGCGCGGGACACGCGCTGGAGCAGAAGAACCCGCTGGTACGCGAGCCAGAGATGCGTGGCGAGCGCCGCGTTGCCGCGATCCGGCTGACCGGCGAGCCGACGAAAGACGAGGCGCAACTGGCGGACCGCGCTCTGAAGCGAGGTGGTGCGAGCGGCGCAGGAAAGGGCCTGGATCTGGTCCCGAACGCGCCAGGCGCTCAGAAACGAGGAGGACAACAGGGACAGCCGCGTCGCCAGCGGCATCTCCGCGACCTTCTCGACGTAGCGCCTCTGCGTCTGCTCCGCCTGGATCTCGTCGAGCAGAATCCGTTCCCAGGGAATCTCCAGCGCCTCGGCGCGCCGCAGGATTTCGAACCGCGCCTCGTCGGTGTTTCGCGCCGGATCGGCGGGCGATGGGCCCTGCGGCGCCGCCGCCCAGGTGGGAGGAACGGCCCGCGGCCCAGCCGGAACTGGCGCCCGCTGAGGGTTCGGCTCCATGACGGGAAAAGTGTGCCCCCCGCCGTGGTCTGGTTCAATGACCAGTTATGCTTAGTTTCCTATGACCACGCGTGAGAGGCCTTCGCGGATGAGACCGGTGCCGCTCGGGATTCTGCCCGTCGTCGCGATCGACCGGACCTCGGGCAAGCCTCTGTACAAGCAGCTCTACGAGGGCTATCGCGACGCGATCGTCGAGCGCCGCCTGAGCGGGGGGCAGCGCCTCCCCTCCACGCGAAGCCTGGCCGCCGAGCTGCAGATCTCGCGCATCCCCGTGCTCAATGCCTTCGAGCAGCTTCTCGCCGAGGGATACTTCGAGAGCCGCGCCGGGGCGGGAACGTTCGTCGCGAGGTCGCTCCCCGACGTGCTTTCGAGGGCTTCCCGTCAGGGAGTTCCCGCAAGCCCGGCGGGTCAGGCTCGTCCCGGGCGCCGGATCGTCGCGCGCCGGCCCGCGGGACTCCTCGACGACGAACCCGGGCCGTGGCTCACGGGGCTGGAAGCGTTTCGCTGCCCCAGCCCGCCGCTCGACCGATTTCCCATCAAAATCTGGTCGACCCTGGTGGCCCGCCATTCCCGCAGGTTCGACGCGAGCCAACTCCACTACCTCGACCCGATGGGATTGGAATCTCTGCGCGAAACCGTGGCCCAGTATCTGCGGACCTCGCGCGCCGTCCGCTGCGAGGCCGGACAGATCATGGTCGTGAGCGGCTCACAGCAGGCTCTCGATCTCACGGCCCGCGTGCTGCTCGACACCGGCAGCCCCGTCTGGATCGAGGATCCGGGGTACTGGGGCGCGCGGCACGCCCTGAAGATGGCGGGCGCTCGACTCGTCGCGGTTCCGGTCGACGACGAAGGACTCGACGTCGAGGCCGGAGTCGCTCGCTGCCCCCGGCCGCGGGCCGTCTTCGTCACCCCGTCGCACCAGCTTCCGCTCGGAGTGACCATGAGCGCGTCGCGGCGTCTCCGGCTGCTCGACTGGGCGCGTCATCGCGGCGTCTGGATCATCGAGGATGACTACGACGGCGAATACCGATACGGAAACCTTCCCATCGCCTCCCTCCAAGGGCTCGATCGGGATTCCCGGGTCATTTACATCGGGACGTTCACGAAGAGTCTGTTCCCGGCCCTGCGCCTCGGATACATGGTCCTGCCCCCCGACCTCGTCGCGCCCTTCATCGCGGTCCGAAGGGCGATGGACCTGTTCTCGCCGCACTTCATACAAGCCGTCCTCGCGGATTTCATTCGCGAGGGACACTTCGACCGCCACCTTCGCAGAACGCGCCTGGTGTGTCGCGAGCGCCGAAGCGCCCTCGTTGCCGCTTTGGATCGGGAGCTCGGAGACGTGCTCCGGGTGGTCGGCGATCAGGCCGGCATGTTCCTGACGGCTCTGCTGCCGACAGGGTATGGCGATCGTGAGATTGCTCTGCGCGCGGCCCGAGAGGGGATCCGGGCGTTCCCGCTGTCGGAGTGTTATCTGGGAAGAGCCAGGCTTCAGGGTCTGGTCCTGGGCTACGGCGGTTTCGACGCCGCGGAGATCGTCGAGGCCGTTGGCCGGCTTCGCGTCATTCTGGAGTCGTCGATGCCGGGATCCCGAGACAACGCAGCGACGGCCCCCTCGGAGTCTCGCCAGGCGCGACGTCGCTGACGGATCCGCCGAAACCCTCGACGGCCTCCCCGGTTCCCGCGTCTACTCGAGAGATCCGGGCCCGCGGCCTCGGCGTTGGGGACATCATGGCTGCCCGCTAAACGAGTGATGAATCCACGAGTCCCTAAACGGGATTTTATCTTTCTCCTGGCGCGCCGAAGGGCGCGAGGACGTTAGGATCGGAGCGGGGGAAGACATGATGAGAAGCGTCCGACGCGTCGCGTTCCTGTCGACGGTGATTCTGGGCTTCGCGGCGGCCTCGGTGGCCCAGCCCGACCCCGGCCTCAAGGTCATCCAAACCGTGAAGATCGGCGGAGAAGGCGGTTGGGACTACCTGACCGTGGACCCGGCCTCGCGCCGGTTCTACGTGACACGCGGCACCCGCGTGATGGTCCTCGACGCCGACACCCTCAGCCCCGTGGGTGAAATTCCGAAGACCGAGGGCGTCCACGGCGTCGCCCTCGCGCCGGACCTCGGCCGAGGCTTTGCAAGCAATGGCCGCGCGAACTCCGTGACGGTTTTCGACCTGAAGACCCTGAAGACACTCGACGAGATCAAGGTGACCGGCGAGAATCCGGATGCGATCCTCTACGACGGGGCGACGAAACGCGTGTTCGCCTTCAACGGCCGAAGCCAGAACGCGACGGTCATCGACGGGGCGGCGGCCAAGGTGGTCGGAACGATCGCGCTGGGAGGCAAACCGGAGTTTGCGACGACGGATCTCGACGGCCACGTGTACGTCAACCTCGAGGACAAGAGCCAGGTCGTGGCCATCGACTCCCGGACGATCGCCGTCGAGAAGACGTCGCCCCTCGCGCCCTGCGAGGAGCCCTCGGGCATGGCCATCGACCGCAAACACAAGAGGCTCTTCATCGGTTGCGGCAACAAGCTGATGGCCGTCGTCGATGCCACGAGCGGAAGAGTCGTCGCAACGGTCCCGATTGGAGAAGGCGTCGATGCCAACGGATTCGACCCGGGGTCCGCCCTCGCGTACAGCTCGAACGGAGACGGGACCCTGACCGTCGTCCACCAGGACACGCCGGATACGTACACGGTGGTCGCGAACGTGCCGACGAAGGCCCGCGCCAGGACGATGGCCGTGGACGAGAAGACCCACCGCGTGTTCCTGGCGACGGCCGAGTTCGGGCCCGCGCCGTCGCCCACCGCCGACCAGCCTCGCCCGCGCCCGCCGATGGTGCCGGACACGTTCACGATTCTGGTGGTCGGGCGCGCCGCGGACGCAAAGTGACGGGGCCGCGGCGGGTTCCGTCGTTGGCGCTGATCGCCCTTTCGGGATCGAGTCTTCTCGCTGCCGCAACGCCCTGCAGCATCCATCCGAAGAGCGGGAGCACGAAGGACGAATTGGCGGCGATGGCCACCATTACCCGGAGCGACGCACAAAAGGCGGCGCTGGCCAGCTTCAAGGATTCGACGAAGGTCACGATCAAGGGGACGGAGCTCGAGGCCGAGCACGGTTGCCTGGTCTACTCCTTCGACATCGCCGTCGCGGGTAAGTCCGGAATCCAGGAAGTGCAGGTCGACGCCGGGAACGCAAGAGTCCTGTCTTCCAAGCACGAAAGTGCGAAAACGGAGGCCGCGGAGAAGGCGAGGGATAAGGCAAAGCCTCCTGCCAATTGACGCAGCGCCAGGATTCTTGATCGCGCTCGGTCTAGGGCGGGAGCTCCCCGCGTAGCCACGCCTCGGCGTCCGCCGCGATCTCGAAGACGGCCACCGTCACCCCTTTCGCCTCGAGCAGGTTGTCGAACATCCGGCTCATTCCGTAGGTCGTTGGATCGCCGGCGATGATGGCGATCCGGCGGCCCTTGAGCTGGGAGGCATAGGGCCCAAGCATTTCCGCGATCGCCCGGACACGCGCCGTGGACGGCGGCATGTAGCCGCGGCGGTCGAACAGGATCCCGGCGTCGGGTGGCGCGTCGGGGTCCGCGCAGACGGCGAGGACGGTCTCGAGAACCTCGTCGGGCGTAGGCTCATCGAGTCCGTAACGCAGACGGACGAAACGCCGGGACGGGTCGATTTCCCTTCCGATGGGCAGCGTGGAGCCCCTCGATCTGATTTTACGGCGATTCCGGCGGGGGACGTCGAGCCCGGCCCGGATCCCTGCGGTTTTCTCTAGGGCCGGCCTTCGAAAACGAGATTGAAGGGCGTCTGCGTCGCTCGCCGGAACTGCGTGAATCCCGCTTTGGCGGCGACCTCGCGCAACCGGGCCTCTCCGGCCTGGGCTCCGAGACCCGCCGCGCCTTCCTGCGAAAGCGAGGCGGGCGTGCAGACCACCGTCGACACCGAGTAAAAGAGGCGGCCGAGAGGATTGAGATTGTCCTCGGTCCGATCGTTGGCGAAGGGCTCGACCAGCATCCAGCTCCCGTTCGGGGCCAGGGTCTCTCGAACGTGCCTCGCCGCCCCGACCGGATCGCCCATGTCGTGAAGACAATCGAAGAAGAAGACCGCGTCGAAATCCTTCCCCGGGTAGTCCTGGGCCCGGGCGACTTCGAACGTCACACGATCCGAGACCCCGGACTGGGTGGCGTGCCGCCGCGCCGCTTCGATCGAGGGAGGGTGATAGTCGAAGCCGACGAACTTCGACCTGGGAAACGCCCTGGCCAGGATCACCGTCGAGGACCCGTGCCCGCACCCGACATCCGCCACCTTCGCGCCGGCCTGAAGCTTTCCTTCCAGACCCTCCATCGCAGGAATCCACGACGACACGAGGTGAGCGTTGTACCCGGGGCGGAAGAAGCGGAAGGTCCCCGTGAAGAGATCCGGGTGGTGCTCGTGCCATCCCATGCCCTTCCCACTCCGGAAGGCCTCGGTAATCTTCGTCTCGCTCTTGTAGCACGCCGTAGCCGCCTCGAAGAATCCCGGCAAAAACGCCGGGCTCTCGTCGTTCGCCAGGCAGAACGCCTGCTCGTCTGGCAGCGTGTAGGTTCGGGCCGCAGGATCGTAGGTCACGTATCCGCAGGCCGCCTGCGCGTTGAGCCACTCCAGAACCTGGCGCTCCCCGGTCCCCGTCTTTTTCGAGAGCTCGGCGGGCGTCAGCGCTCCCGCTCCCGCCATCGCCTTGTAGAGACCGAGCCGGTCGCCAACGACCACGAGCAGGCCGCTCATGGCGGCGCCCATGTCGTTGACCGCGCGGCCGAGGAACTCGCTGAGTTTGGTGTCGTCGATCGCCATTGTCTGACCTCCTCGCATGCCGCCGCCGCGGCCGGAGCGGCGCCGGACGGCACCGTAAGAGTGACACGGGGAAAAGAAGGCTTCAAGGGCCCCCGCGTGGTGGAATGGGCGATGAAAGAGGGGTGGCAGATGGACGACCAACACCCGCGCTTCCGATTGCTGTCGCAGGCGGTCCGTGCCGGCATCCAGATCGTGCCGGACGCTGCGCCGCCTCGGCGGTTCTTCGGGGTCTCGGCGGAAACGGGCCGGTTGGGGTGCGACGCGCTCGCGGCCGCATGGTTCGCCGAGTACTACGACAGTGAGCGGCTGCCGGGCCCCGAAGAGCACGGACTGGACGAATTCCTGTCAGTTCGCCTGACCGAGGCCTACCCCGTTCTCAAGAAGGTCCTGGGCCCCGGGTGCCCGGCCGGGCCAGGCGATCGGTGTCCGACGCGGGGACGCGGGGGCCAGACGCTCGAGGCAAAGGTCATCCATCTTGAGGACGAGCACGGGCTCGGCCGCGAGAAGGTGGCGGACTGGCTTCAGCTGCACGGGTTCTGAACGGCCGGGCTCCCGTCACCGTCGGCGGGGCGGCCGTGAGGTTGTGAAAAACTTCTGGGCGCGACGACGTGGCACCCCTTCGAAACGGAGATCGAGCATGCCGGCCAACCCTGACAGTGAAGGCAAACTCCCCCTGATCGTCGGCCTGTGTTGCCTCGCAGCCGCGAGCGTTTGCCTCCGGTTCCATCTCGACTTCATCGCGGGGGTCGGCTACGGGCTCGGCCTGGGCTGCCTGGTCGTCTGGATTCGTCGGCGAACCCGGCCCGCTTCCCGAGACTAAAGGCGCCGGAGGCGGCCCCGGAACCTCAATTCCGGTCGTCGCCTCGCGCGCGCAACCCATGGCGCCGCTCCCGAACGTCGAAGGCCACGGGCTGCCCGGCCTCGACCAGGGCCACTCGCCGCTGGGCCTCGTCCCGATCGACCCCCAGCTCGCGAAGCCTGGCCACGAGGATCTCTCGGGTGGCGCACGGCACCGGGCGACCCTCCCCGATCCGCAGCTCGTACCCGTCGCCCGCGGCGCGAAGCTCCACGCGCAGGGGCCAAACCGCGATCGTCCTGCCCGTTCCCCGGCACAGGTTACCCTCCGGGCTGAAGTGGTGGCCGGTGATCAGTAGCATCCGGCCCGAGTCCTCGGGCTTCATGCGACCCGTCAGCTCGGTCCCG
>DATMNJ010000263.1:0-11552 GCA_035569175.1 Thermoanaerobaculia bacterium
CGCGAGAAGGCGACCTCGAACATCTGCACGAACCAGGGGCTGATGGCCCTCGCTTCCAACATCCACATGTCGCTCCTGGGCAAGCAGGGGCTGCGCGAGGTCGCCCTCCAAAGCCACGCGAAAGCGGAGTACGTGAAGGCCGCGATCGCGAAGATTCCGGGCTTCCGCATTCCCTGCACCGGCCCGACGTTCAATGAGTTCCTCGTGGAGGCGCCGGAGGACGCGGCGCCGCTGCTCGAGCGGCTGGCGGCGCGCGGCATCCTCGGCGGCGTGCCGCTGTCGCGCTTCGACCCGAAGGACACCCGCCGTTTCCTGGTCGCCGTCACGGAGATGAACGAGCGCGCGGAGCTCGACCGCCTCGTGGCGGCGCTGACGGGGAGGGCCGCATGAGCCTCGAGGTCGAAGAGAAGACGGCGGCCCCCCGCGACCCGCGTCACCCGGAGCCGCGGCCTCTGCCGCTCGTCTTCGAGCGTTCGGGCGAGGGGAAGGTCGGCTACTCGCTGCCCCCGCTCGACGTGCCCGCGGCGGTTTCGATCCCGGAGCGGCTCTGCCGCAAGGAGATCGCGGGAGGCACGGAGATCTCCGAGGTGGACGTCGCGCGCCACTTCACGCGCCTCTCGCAGCGCAACTTCTCGATCGACCAGGGCCTCTATGCCCTCGGCTCGTGCACGATGAAGCACAACCCGCGCACGAACGAGGAGATGGCCCGGCTGCCGGGGTTCGCCGCCTCGCACCCGCTCGCGCCCGACGCGCTCTCGCAGGGCTCCCTCGAGCTGGCGTGGCGCCTCGAGCGGATCCTCGCCGAGCTGACGGGCCTGCCGCGCGTGACGCTGCAACCCTCGGCGGGCGCGCAGGGAGAGCTGGCCGGCATTCTCATGGTGCGCAAGGCCCTCGAGAAGACCGGCAAGGCCCGCACGACGGTCCTGATCCCCGACTCCGCCCACGGCACGAACCCGGCGTCCGCGCACTTTGCCGGCTACACGGTCAAGGAGCTCAAATCGAACGCGCGTGGCACGATCGATCTCGACGTGCTCGAGCGCGCCATGACCGAGGACGTCGCCGCGCTGATGCTGACCGTGCCCAACACGCTCGGGATCTTCGAGGACCGCATCCTCGACATCGCGAAGATCGTCCATGCCAGGGGCGGCTACCTCTACTGCGACGGCGCCAACTTCAACGCGTTCGTCGGCGTCGCCAAGCCCGGCCTCATGGGCGTGGACGTCATGCACATGAACCTCCACAAGACCTTCTCGACGCCGCATGGCGGGGGAGGGCCGGGCTCGGGGCCGGTCGCGGTGTGCGAGGCGCTCGTGCCGCACCTGCCGCGGCCGACCGTCGAGCGCCGCGCCGACGGAACGTTCTTTCTCGATTTCGATCGGCCGGACTCGATCGGTAGACTGCGCACCTTTCTCGGCAACTTCGGCATGTTCGTGCGAGCCCTCGCGTACATCGCCGCCTACGGAAACCGGATCGGCGAGGTCGCCCAGGGCGCGGTGCTGAACGCGAACTACATCCGGGCGGGCCTCATGGGCGTCTACCACCTCAAGTACGACGGTCCCTCGATGCACGAAGTCGTCTTCTCGGACAAGAAACAGGCGGAGCTCGGCGTTTCGAACGTGGACATCGCCAAGCGGCTGATGGACTACGGATTCCATCCGCCGACGATGTCCTTTCCGCTCATCGTGCACGGAGCGCTCATGATCGAGCCGACCGAGACCGAGGGCAAGCCCGCCCTCGACGCGTTCATCAAGGCCATGCGCGAGATCGCCCGCGAGAGCGTCGAGACCCCGGAGCTGGTCCGGTCGGCGCCGCACACGACACCGGTCAAGCGCGTCGACGAGGTCGGCGCCGCGCGCAACCTCGTGTTGCGCTGGAGGCCCTGAAGGCCGGGACATGCGCACAGCGGCCGGCGTCCTGCTCCTGCTCCTGGTCGGGGGCGTGGCGACCGCCGATCCGGTCGAGCTGCCTTCCCGCGCCGACAAGTGGTTCCGGCTGCAAACGGCCAACTTCACGGTCTTCTCGGATACGACGGAGTCGAGGGCCCGCGAGATCGCTCTGGATCTCGAGCGCCTGCGGGCCGTGCTTCTGTACATCCGAAAGACTCTCACCGCCAATTCGCCGGTGCCCACGTATCTCTACGTGTTCAAGCGTCCGGCCACGATGGAGCCCTACATGCCCCCGGACCTCCGGGCGAAGAACTTCGGCGGCTTCTTCCAATCGACGGACGACGGCAACTACCTCGCTCTCGCGGCGAGCTGGAACTCCGATCCCCGCGCCCTGATCTACAACGGATACCTGCATTACTTTCTGCACGCGAACTTCCGGCCGCAGCCGCTCTGGTACGAGGACGGCGTCGCCGAGTTCTACCGCTCCTTCCGCGCCACCGACACGGAGGCCCAGACGGGCCTGCCGATCGAGGAGTACATCGCCCTGCTGCGCACCGCCAAGATGATCCCTCTCGACCAGCTCTTCGCGGTCGAGCGCGGCTCGCCCGTATACACGAACGATCTCACCCGCGACGTGTTCTTCGCCGAATCCTGGGCGCTCGTCCACTACCTGCTGCGGGGAAAGCCCGAACGGACGCCCCAGCTGGCCCGCTTTCTCGTGGCGCTTCAAGACGGCACGCCGCGCGACGCCGCGTTTCACGAGGCCTTTCAGATGGACTACGCCGAGCTCTTCGCCGAGCTCTTCGCCTATGTCCGGGGCAGCCGCTACAACTACGCCCGCATCCCGTACAAGGACCTGGCCGTGCCGACCGAATCCAGGGTCGAGCCGCTGTCCTACGCCCAAACGCTGTTCCGCCTGGGTGACCTGTTGCTCCACGAGAACGGCCGCCTGGACGAAGCCGAGCAGTACTTCCAGGCCGCGCTGCAGGCCGACCCCGCCGTCGTCGACGCCGAGACCGGGCTCGGCGTCGTCGCTCTCCGGCGCGAGCAGTACGGCCCGGCGGCCGAGCATTTTCAGAAGGCGATCGCGTCGGGCCGCGCCGACTATCGCGCCTACTACTACGACGCGCAACTCGGGATGAGGGAGCTCTTCAAGAACTGGTCCTGGCCGGCGAGTGCCGAGGAGCGGGCGAGCCTCGAGGCGGTCCGCGCCTCGCTGCGCAAGAGCATCGCGCTCAACCCGAACTATGCCGAGGCACGGGCGGAGCTCGGGCGGACCTACATGGCGGAGGATGCCGCGCCGCTCGACGAGGGCATCGAAGCGCTCACGACCGCCTCGAAGCTCCTGCCGTCCCGGCAGGACGTGGCCATCGACCTCGTAAAACTGAAACAGCGGCGCGACGAGCAAGCGGGAGCGGCGGCGCAGCCCCCGGCGATCGGTCCCACGCCGTTGCCCGGCTCCCGCGTCGCGCAGGTCAGCGAATCGGCGCAGAAGGACCACGTCCTCGGAGTGGACAGCGTGAACGCCCTGCTCAAGCAGGGAAAAGAGGACGAAGCCGTGGCGGCCATGGAAAAGCTGGTCGCGCACTCGCACGACGAGATGCGTGCCATTCTCGAAGACGAGCTCGTGAAGCTCAAGGCGGGCGTGGCGCGCAACAAGGCGATGCACGCGTACAACGCCGCCATCGCCCTGTACAACCGGCGGGACTACGCCGCCGCGCTCGCCGCCTTCGAGAAGGTGGCCACCGGCAGCCCGGATGCGGACATCGCCCGGGCCGCTCGAGAGAAGGCGACCGAGGTGCGCTCCCTCCTCAAGAGGAACTAGTCCGGGACGGCGGCTCCCCGGCCCGCCTCCGGCGGCCTGATATCCTTTCCCCGGCCTGCTTATGAGCGACGCCTTCCACCGGAAATGCCCGCTGTGCGGAGGGGACATGCTCCGATCGCGGAGCAATACGTCCGGTTACACGACGTACTTCTGGAAGAAACCCTGGAAGTCGGGGCTCTTCTCCTGGGGCGCGGAACGGATCTACCCCTGGGCCTGCATGGGGTGCGGCGTCGTCCTCTTTTACCTCGACCGGCTGCCCTCGGTCGTCGAGGAATATCGGGCGGCCGGCAGCACCGAGCGCGCGCCCGAAGGGTATCCCGCCACCATCAAGCCTTGATCGCGATCAGGTACCTCGACGGGAACCGCCTGGCGCGGGCGGTCATCGCCGGCGCGCACTTCGTCGCCGAGCGCGCCGAGGCCCTCAACAAGATCAACGTGTTCCCGGTCCCGGACGGCGACACGGGCACCAACGTGGCCTCCACGCTCCAGAAGATGGCGGCGGGGATCGCGCGCCTGCGCCAGCGGCACCTGCGCGAGATGTCGAAGGCCCTGGCGGACCAGGCGGTCGGCGGCGCTCGCGGGAACTCCGGGGCGATCCTGGCCCAGTTTTTCTGCGGATTCTGGGAAGGCCTGCCGGACGCGCCCCGGGTCACGACGAGCGGCTTCGGCACCGCGGTCGTCGCGGCGGCCGAGTCGGCCTATGCGGCGATCGCCCGACCGGTCGAGGGCACGATCCTGACGGTCATCCGTGACTGGGCCCGGTACGTCGCCGACCGCGCGGGCGAGGTGCGCGACTTCGGCATCCTGCTGCCCGAGTCGCTCAAGGCGGCGAAGGTGTCCCTCGAGAACACGCCCAAGCAGATGAAGGCGCTCCAGAAGGCGGGCGTCGTGGACGCCGGCGCCCAGGGCTTCGTCTACCTGCTCGAGGGCATCGTCACGTACTTCCGGGAGTCGGCGCGCTCGGTTCCGGTCCAGACCTTCCCCGAGGACATCCAGGCCGCGGTCTTCGACAAGACGCCGGAGGCGATCCTCTTCCGGTACTGCACCGAGGTGCTCCTCGAGGGCGACGCGATCGACCGCGCCGACCTGCGGCGCGAGGTGGCCCTGCTCGGCGACTCGATCGTGATGGCCGGCGGGGCCCAGCGGCTGCGCCTCCACATCCACACCAACGAGCCGGAGAAGCTCTTCGAGACCGCCGCGCGCTACGCCGACGTCGCGCAGACGAAGGTCGAGGACATGCGGGCCCAGCACGAGTCGCGGTTCGACAAGAATCGCGCGGCCCGCGTCGGGATCGTGACCGACTCGACCTGCGACCTGCCGGCTTCGATGCTCGAAGACCTCGGCGTGGGCGTCGTTCCGGTGCGCGTTTACTTCGGCTCGGAGAACTATCTCGACAAGGTCACCATCACGCCGTCCGAGTTCTACGGCCGCTTCGCGGTCACCGACGTCGCACCGAAAACCTCGCAGCCGCCGCCCGCCGATTTCACGCAGGTGTACCAGAACGTCGCCGAGCACGCCGGCGCGATCGTGTCCGTTCACCTCGGAGCCACCCTCTCGGGTACGCATCAGGCCGCCGTCGTCGGGGCGCGCCCGGTGCAGAAGACCGACATCGTGCACGTGGACAGCGGCAGCGCCTCGGTCGGGCTCGGCCTCGTCGTGCGCGCCGCGGCGGAGGCGGCCCGGAGCGGCAAGACCGCGGCGCAGGTGGCCGCGGTGGCGCGGGAGACGGCCGCGCGCGTGCGCCTCTTCATTGCGGTTCCGACGCTCAGGCACCTCGTGCGCGGGGGCCGCGTCTCGGCGACCCGCGGGTTCCTCGCGAAGCTGCTGGGGCTTCTGCCCATCCTGACGATCACGCGCGAGGGCAAGGTCGAGGCCGCCGCCAAGGCTCGCGGCTACGCGGCGTCACGGCGAAAGATGATGCGGCTGCTCTTCGCGCAAGCGGGGCAGGGCGTGAGCGCCTCCCGCCGTTTCGGCGTCGCGCACTGCGACGCGGAGGACGCGGCCGAGGAGCTCGCCCGCGAGATCCGGGCGCGCTACCCGGAAACCGACATCATGATCGTGGAGTGCGGGCCGGCCCTGGGCGCGCATGGGGGTCCCGGGGCGCTGGCCGTCGCCGTGCTGCCCTAGAGTCTGGACGGCGGAGAGCTAGAGCCGCTTGGCGGCGAGCAGCAGCACGTCGCGGTTGCCCGGTTCGAACCCCGTCTTCTTCCACTCCGACACGAGGGCCGCGAAGGCGGCGGAGAGGGGCTGGGTCTCGGCCGAGCGGGCGAGCCGCTGGACGGCCTTTTCGGGCGAGGCGGGCTTGCCGGACGACTGCATCGCGGAAAGACCCATCGAGCCGATCACGAGCAGGTCGCCTCTGGCGGTCTCGAGGGCGAGCTCGCGGACTCCGTCGGCCTCGCGGACCTCGAACGGCACCGGGCGCCCGAAGCGCAGCAGGTGCGGAACGGGTGCTCCGCGCGCGGCCAGCAGCAGCCGGTCGCCGTCCCACCGGGCCGCGGTCGCGGCGCATGCCGGCTCGGCGACCGCGACGGAACGCAGCAGCGCGACCGGATCGGCTGTCTCGAGCAGGCGTCGGCCGGCGGTGGCCGCGCGCACCAGCGGCGCGATCGACTCCTCGATTCCGCCGCGGTGCTCGAGCAGCAGGAGCGCGAGCCGGCCGGAAGCCGCCGAGACGGCGTAGATCGCAACGTTCGGCGCTTCCGAGTGCCACCGCAGCGGCGCCGAATCGAAGCCGGGCGTCTGCGGCCACGCCGCCGGCAGAAGCAACGGCATCACGGCGCGGGCCACCGTCGCCGCGCCGTCTTCGCGCGCCTGCCGCACCGCGGCCTCGTGCTCCCGCACGCCGGCGACCGCCAACGCGGCGTGCGTGCCGACCTCGGCCAGGAACTCTTCGTCCTCCCGGGTGAAGTTGCGCCGGCGCTTGTTCAGGATCTCGACCACGCCGACGATCTCGCCCTGCGGGGTCCGCATCGGCGCGGCCAGGATCGAAACCGTCTTGAACCCGGACGATTCGTCGGTGCGCTTGTCGAAGCGCGGGTCCCGGTAGGCATCCGCCGAGTTGACGACCTGGCCGGTCCGGGCGGCCGTGCCGGCGATTCCGGTCCCCGCCGGGAGCCGGATCGGATTGACGGAGCCGCCCTCCAGGATCTGGCTGACGAGATCCTCCGAGTCCGGATCCTTCAGGAAGATCGTGCCGCGCTCCGCGTCGGTCTCGGAGGTGGCGGTCCGCAGGATGATGCGCAGGGTTTCGGTCGGGTCGAAGGTCGCCGCGAGCGACTTGTTCGCCTCGAGGATGACCATGAGCTTGACCATCTTCGCGCGCGTGACCGACACCTCCGCGAGGACGCGGTCGAGGACCTGTCCCTCGAAGGACGCGATGGCGTCGGCCAGCGACGGGGCGTCGGGAAAGCGGGTCTCCGGATCGCGGGCGATCGCGCGCTCGAGAATGTCCCGCAGCTCCGGCGGCAGGTCGGGGCGCAGCGTCTCGACGCTCGGGGCCTTCTCGGAGATGACGCGGCGCACGAGGCGCGCCGTATCGTTGTCGTCGAAGGGGACGCGACCGGTGAACATCTCGTAGAGCAGCACGCCCATCGCATAGACGTCCGTGCGCGGGCTCGGCGCCTCGCCCTGCAGCAGCTCGGGAGCCAGGAATTGCGGGGTGCCCGGGACGGTGTCGCCCTGTTCGCCGTGGTAGAGCGAGCTCTCGACGGCGATGCCGAAGTCCATGAGCTGCGCCCTGCCGTCCTCGCCGACCATCACGTTCTCGGGCTTCAGGTCGCGGTGGAGGACCCCGATCCGGTGCGCGGCCGCCAGGCCATTGCAGATACCCTTGGCGATCGCGAGGCCGCGTCCGAGGGCAAGCGTCTTTTCGCGCTCCTCGAGCTCCTTCAACGTCTTGCCCGGCAGATACTCCATCGAGACGAACTCTTCGCCCTCGATCTCGACGAGGTCGTAGACGCGGCAGACGTTCTCGTGGGTGACCTTGCGCGCCAGGATGATCTCGCGGCGCAGCGTCTCGCGGCGCTCGGGCGAGACGCGGTCGGGGCGCACGCGTTTCAACGCGATCTCCTGGTCGAGCTTCAGATCGCGCGCGCGGTAGACCACGCCCATGCCGCCGAAACCGAGGACCCCGTCGATCCGGTACCGGCCGCCGAGGATGGTGCCGACGGAGACGGGTGCTTCGTGGGAGCCTGACCTGTGGGTCGAACCGTCGCGGGTCGGAAGCTCGCTCTCGTGGGACACGTTGGCTCGATTGTAAGGCGGCGGCGCTCCGATCCGCCTTTGACTTTCCGTTGGCGCGGGTCTAGGCTGACCGAAAACGTGCGCAAAGATTCATCCGTTCTTTGCATTCCCTCGCGAACAATTGATGGAGGAGAACTGTGAGACAGCGCCTTCGCGTTCCGTTGCCACCCCTCGTTTTCGCGGTGGCCGTCATCGGACTCCTGACGAGCACCACGGCGTACCCCTCGGGCTTCCAGGTCATGACCCAGGGCGCCAAGGCCACGGGCATGGGGCTCGCCTTCGCCGGCGTGGCCGACGACCCGTCGGCGATCTTCTACAACCCCGCCGGAATCGGCTTTCAGGACCACTTCTCCGTCATGGGCGGCGGCGCCGTCCTCGGACGCGACAGCGCGACCTTCGTGGGTGCGAACCCGTATCCCGGCGTCGGCGACGCCGGCAAGGTCCAGAACCAGGTCTTCGCCCTGCCAAACCTCTACATGGTCGTGCCGCTGACGGCGGACCTGAAGTTCGGCCTCGGGATCGACGCGCCGTACGGCCTCGGCCTGCGGTGGGACGCCCCCGAGCAGTGGAGCGGGCGCTTCATCTCCCAGAACGCGGTCATCAAGACGACCGACATCAACCCGGTGTTTTCCTACAAGCTCCTGCCCGAGCTCTCGATCGCCGCCGGAGCCGACTACCGGTTCTCCGGACTCCAGCTCGAGCGCAACACCGCCGCGATCGATCCCTTCACCCAGTCCGAAGTGGACGTCGCGCACACGAAGCTGTACAGCAACCTGACCTCCAACGGCGGCTGGGGTTACAACGCCGGCATCATGTGGAAGCCCGTCCCCCAGATCGGCGTCGGCGCCTCCTATCGGAGCAAGATCACGGTCAATTACGACGGAACCGCGACGGTCATCCAGCGTCCGACGGGTGACCAGGCGTTCGACGCCCTCGTCGCCGCGCAGGTCCCGTTCGGGGTCCACCCCGTGACGACACAGATCGTCTTCCCGGCCTCCATCAACACCGGCGTCGGGATCAGCTTCGGCGGCGGATTCACGCTCGCCCTCGAGGCCGACTGGACCGAGTGGTCGAGCTTCAAGGCCCTGAACATCAACTTCCCGGACGGAACGCTTCCGCCGATCGACCGGGCGACCGCCTGGAACGACAGCTGGGCCTACCGCGTCGGCCTCGAGAAGACGTTCGGCGCCTTCGCCATCCGCGTCGGCTACTACTACGACAACACGCCGCAGCCGACCCAGGACGTTGGCCCTCTGCTGTCCGACAACGACCGCAACGTCTACACCGCGGGCTTCGGCTACAACACGCCGCAGTGGGGCATCGACATTGGCGGTGCGTACATCAAGTTCAAGAACCGGCAGGTCCTGACGCAGTCCACCGACAACTTCTTCGGGATCTACTCGGAAACGGCGTGGGCCGCGGTCGCCGACCTGCGGATCTCGTTTTAGGTGAGGAGAAGAGCCATGAACAAGAAACTCTACCGATCCCTCCCGCTCGCCGCCGCGCTCGCGCTCGTCGCTACCGCGGTTGGCGCTCAGACTTTTCAGAACTTCGTCACGGTCGGGGACAGTCTGATCGCCGGGGAAGAGTCCGGCTGCGTGGTTCAAAGATTCCAGCGGCGTTCCTGGGTAGCAATAACGGCCGGTCAGCTCGGACTGTCGGATTTCGAGCAACCGTGGATCTCGGAAGTCGCCGCCACGAATCCGCTGACCGGGTATCCATGCCTCGGGCTCGTCCTGAACGGGACTTCGCTGGGACTGGCCATCGTCTCGGAGACGGGGCAGAACACGAACCTCACGCTGCCGAGGCCCTACAACAACCTCGGATTCAACGGCTCCCCGTTGATGGCGGACTTCGTCGAACTGACGGTGACGACGCCCGGCGCCTCGGACCTCGACAACCTCGCCGGCCGCGTCCTGCGCAATTGCATGGGATGTCCGTTCCAGGGAATGAGCGCCGTAGATGAGGCCAACCTTCTCACGCCCGATCTGGTCGCTTTCTGGGGAGGCAACAACGACGTGCTCAACGCGATGTTCGCCGGGGTTGCGATTGTCGGCGTGACGATCACCCCCGTCGACTCCTTCACGAACAGCACCAACCAGGTCATCGCGGGTCTCTCGGCGTCGGGCCGGACGCTCGTGTCGGGCAATATTCCGAACATCATCGACATTCCGTACGCGACCACGATCCCGCCCGTCGTCGTGGATCCGACCACCATGCTCCCGGTCCTCATCGGGGGGCAACTGGTTCCGCTTCTGGGACCCGGCGACGACGCCTTCCCGTGCACCCCCGTCCCACCGGACTCGGGATGTGCCCTTCCTCAGGGTTCGCTGGTCATGCTGCCGGCATCGACGCTGCTCGGTCAGGGGGTGGGAATTCCGGTAGCGGTGGGCGGAACCGGGCAGCCCCTCCCGCACGGCACCTTCACGCCGCCGTCCACGCTCGTTGCGGGGGTCGTGCTCTACCCGGACGACATCACGCTCATCGAGTCGACGATCGTCTCCTACAACCAGGCCATCGCCGCGGCGCTCGTGGCCAACGGAGGGATCCCGATCGACTCCAATGCGCTCTTCGCCCAGGTGTCCCTGAACGGATTCGACATCGGCGGCATCCATCTGTCGACGGCTTACGCGACCGGCGGGATCTTCTCCTACGACGGCGTCCACCCGGCGCCGAGCGGTTACGGAATCGTCGCCGATGACTTCATCCAGTTGCTCAATACGGTCAAAGGGACCAACATCCCTCGCCCCAACTTTTCGAACATTCTTTTCACGCCGAACGTGCCGGAGATTACGAGCGCCGTCACCGTGGCGGACAACGGGCCCTGGCACTACTCCCTGGACACCTGGAGAGGGCTCCTCAATGCGGGCCTGGCACGCCGATTCGCGATCCAGATGCCGACCGTCCCCGACGCGCCCCGCGTCGTGCCCCACCTGCCCCCGGCGCCTCGGGCGGTTCGCCACGTCGAACGGCACGACTTCGACTGAGTCTCGGCCGACTCGTCTTTCCGAGAACCCCGGGGCGACCCGGGGCTTTCTCTTTGTACGCGCTTCTGCTAGATTTCGCCGTCTTTTTGGGGGACAGGTCTCATGATGATTCCGGCGACACAGCTGCGCAGCGGGATGCTCATCATCCACAACGGGGAGCTTCATCGCGTTCACGACATGGTCCACAAGACGCCCGGCAACCTGCGGGGCTTCGTCCAGGCCAAGATGCGGAACGTCCGGTCGGGCTCGATGAACGAGCACCGTTTCGGGTCGACCGATCGGGTCGAGAAGGCTTCGCTGGACGAGCGGGAGATGGAGTACCTCTACTCCGACTCGTCCGGCCATCACTTCATGGACCAGACGACCTTCGACCAGGTCCAGCTTTCCGACGAGGTTATGGGCGACCAGATGAAGTACCTGCTGCCCAACACGTCCATCCACGTGGATTTCTACGACGGCAATCCCGTCGGCATCGAGCTTCCCAACACGGTGACCCTGAAGGTCACCGAGACGCAGCCCGGCATGAAGGGCGCGACCGCGTCGGCCTCGTACAAGCCGGCGACGCTCGAGACGGGCCTCCAGGTCATGGTGCCGCAGTTCGTCGAGGCC
>DATMNJ010000264.1:0-10913 GCA_035569175.1 Thermoanaerobaculia bacterium
GGACGAACCCGGCGGCGAGGAAGCCGAACGAGCCGACGAAGACCTGCAGGAAGAAGCTCGTCTTGTCCGCCGTGTCGGCGGGCGGAATGAGGGCAAGGACGATCGCGACGACGGTCGTGAAGAAGCCGAGGCCGTTCCAGAAGAGGCTTCCGGCGCTGCCGCCGGGGACCGGCACGGCCCCGGGCTGTTTCGCGATCTCTGCGCGCAGCTTGATGGCCGCCGCGAACATGTACATGTAGGGCATGAAGTAGACGATCAGCGTGGCGTTGACGAGCTTGAGGTAGGCCTCCTTGACCGTGGCGCCCTGCGTCGCGGCGATGATGAAGATCGCCGAGAACGCGGCCTGGAAGACCATGGCAAACCACGGCGTCTTCCACTTCGGGTGCGTCCTCGCGAAGATCAGCGGCAGGTACCGGTCGAGGCCGCCGCAGAAGAGCAGGCGCGCCGTCGCGATGAGCCACGCGCCGATGCCGCCGAGGCCGGCGAGCGTCATCAGGAGAGCCACCGGTGCGCCAAGCCACGGCAGCCCGTGTGCGGCTCCCGCCTTCGTGATGGCCTGGTTGACGCCGGAGAGGATCGACACCTCGTTCTTCGGAAGCGCCCACAGGATCGAGATCGTGCCGAGGAGGTAGCAGGCGGCGATCGAGAAGCCCGAGATCGAGATCGCCCGCGGGAAGGTCTTTCGCGGCTCGACCACTTCGCCAGCCATCGTGGGCGCGAGCTCGAGGCCCGCGTAGCCGAAGCAGAGGTTGGCGAAGAAGAGGACGGTCGGCAAGGCGGCGAAGTCGGGAATGAGCGACGCGGCGGGCATCGGCGTCGCCGAGCCGGTGGTGAAAAGGGCGATCAGGCCGACGGCGAGCAGCGCGAGCGACGGCAGCCACTGGGCCAGCCCGCCGATGTTCTGCACCCACTTACCGGTCTTCATGCCGACGATGTTCAGTCCGAGCGCGATCGCCAGTAGCGCGAGCGAGGCGCCCGCGGCGTAGGTCGCGCTCTGCTCGAGCGAGGCAAAGCGCGTTCCGAAGATGTACAGCGCGAAGACGACGGTCGAAAGCGTCAACGTCGGGAAGTAGGTGATGTTCGACGACCAGTAGAGCCAGCCCGCAAGAAACCCCTGGCGCTGGCCGAACGCCTTCGACGTCCAGACATAGAGGCCGCCCTCCTCCGGGATCGCCGAGGAAAGCGCCGTGACCGCGAAGCCCTGCGGGATGAAGAAGACGACCGCGGCGAGCACCCAGAGAAAAAGCGAGGACGGGCCGTTCGCGGCCGCCAGCGCGACCCACCGCATGCCCACGATCGCGGCGACGTTGAAGAGGACGATGTCCTTCGTCTTGAGCGCGCGCTCGAGGGCCATCTATTTGAGTCCTTCCACGAGGTACAGATCCGAGGCAGCGGCCCTGCCAAAGCCGTAGGCGTAGGACGCGACATCCGGAGTCACGTAAACGGGCGCGATGTCGATGATCCCGGAGAGCTCCTGAGGAGCGATGTCCTTCAGGACCTGGCGACGGCCCGTCGCGACGTCGACTCGGACGAGGCGGGCGGGGATGCTGCCGACGACCAGGCCGATCAGCGACTTGCCGTCGGGCGCCCAGCGCACGAACTCGAAGTCCCCCTTCGTGTTAGGAGCCCTGCGCGTCGGGCCTCCCGCGACGGGAATGAGGAACATGTCCTCGGAGTATTCGCCGTAGACGGCGATCCACTGGCCGTCCGGGGAGACGGGCCGGCCCTCGAATCCGTAACCGCGCGGCGCGATCGGCACGGGCTTGCCCGCGGGCAGGTCCTGAACGTACAGGCGGCGTTGTTTGCCCGGCTCCGCGGCGAGAAGAAGGAGCTTTGTTCCGTCCGGATAGAACCTCAAGTAGGAGATGGCCTCGAAGTACGGCCGCTCGTCGAGCGCGACCGGAGTGCCGGTTCCGGTGGGCGCGAGGACGTAGGTCCGGTCGGAGTCCGGCGGTCGCCCCAGGACCCAGCGGCCATCCTGAGAGAGATCGAGCGCCGTTCCCTCGCCGAGCTTGACGGCCGGAGAGCCGTCGGTCTGGCGAAGGTAGTAAGCGCCCCAGCGTCCGGCGGCGTCGCCGCCCTGTTCGTTGATCAGGACCAGCCGGCCGTCGTCGGACAGGCCGCCCAGGCGGGAACCGTCGAACCAGGAGAGGTCGCGCTCGCGGGAAGCGCCGGGCGCCAGGGCGAGGATCCCCGGTGCACTGGCGTAGCGCTCGGTCAGGAGACGTCCGTCCCGAGCGATGTCGTGAACGATCATGCCGACCGGCATCGTCGACACGGTCCGCGCTCGGCCCGAGAGGTCGACCGCCTTGATCGCGAACTGACCCCCTCCGCTTTGATCGTCGAACCAGATCTCGTCGCCCGAGGGAGACCACGCGAGGCCCTGGCCGAGAATTCCCTCGGGGATGAGTGTCGTGGTCTTGCCCGAGAGATCCACGACGAGGAGCGCGCGCGTGCCGCGCTTGCCCTGACTGAAGGCGATGCGGTCGCCCCGCGGGGAGACCTTCACGCGGGAAACGCCGTTGTCCGCGGCATAGACGACCTTGCCGAGGGGCAGCTCGATGCGGGTGTGTCCCTCGAGGAATCGGAGGACGCACAGCTGTTTGCCGTCCGGCGTCCAGCAGGCGTCGTCGATGAACTCCGCGATCGAGCGCGGCGCGCCGCCGCCGAGCGGCACGGTCGCGAGCGTCCCGGGGCCCTGGGGACCGTTGAGGAATCCCTGGCGCAGCGAGATAGCCAGGTCTCCCGTGGACGATACGGAATAGAGGCTCGCGTTCTTGACGCCGATGGGCATCGACTCCGGACCCTCCGCGCGCGTCGTGTAGATCTCAATCGGTTGGCCCTCCCACGAGGCGCTGTAGACCACGCTCCGGCCGTCCGGCGTGAAGCGAGCCATCCCGAGGTTGCCCCGACGGAAGGTGAGCCGCCGGTAGGAGGGCGTCGAGGGCTTTGCGCCCTTCCAGGCGAAGTGGCCAAGAAGGCCGCCGACGGCAATGGCCGCAGCCGCCGCGAGAACGGGGACCCCGACGGCAGGTCTTCGGGCGGCCTTGACGCCCCCGATCGCCGACGGCGAGCCCGACGTCGTCGACAGCGCCTCGAGGTCGAACGCCAGGTCGTGGGCGGAATGGAAGCGCTGCTCCGGGTTTTTCTCGAGGCAGTGGCGCACGATCCGCTCGAGGCCGGGCGAGATGCTCTGGTTGGTGACCGAGAGGTCCGGCGGGTCTTCCTTCAGGATCGCCGACATCGTGTCCGCGGCGGAGTCGCCGTGGAACGCGCGCTTGCCGGAGAGCATCTCGTAAAGGATCGCCCCGAAAGAGAAGATGTCCGAGCGCGCGTCGGCGCTCTTGCCGCGGACCTGCTCGGGCGACATGTAGCCGAGCGTCCCCAAGACCACTCCCGGCTCGGTCCCCGCCGTCGCCGTGGGCAGGTTCGTGACCTGGGAGCCTTCTTCCTGGTGCGTGAGCTTCGCCAGGCCGAAGTCGAGGATCTTGACGCGGCCGTCCGACGTGACGAAGAGGTTCTCGGGCTTCAGGTCGCGATGAACGATCCCCTTGCCGTGCGCCGCGGCTAGGCCGTGCGCGATCTGGAGCGAGTAGTCGATCGTCTTACGCGGCGCGAGACGTCCGCCGGCGAGCACCGAGCGCAGGGTCTCGCCCTCGAGCAGCTCCTGAACGACATAGGGAGCCCCGTCGCTTTGATTCGTCCCGATGTCGTAGACGGCCGTGATGTTCGGGTGATTGAGGACCCCTGCGGCCCTGGCTTCCTGCTCGAACCGACGCAGCCGGTCCGCGTCCTGCGAAAACGACGCCGGCAACACCTTGATGGCGACCTCGCGGCCGAGGCGCGGATCCTTCGCGCGATACACTTCGCCCATCCCGCCTGCACCGATCTGGCCCAGGATCTCGTAGGGACCGAGCTTGGAGCCGGCGGCGAGCGTCATTTCGCGGAGCCGCCGGCCGTGCGCTGCCAGATGTCGGCGTTGTCGCTCGCGCGCACGCCGTAGCAGGTCGTCGTACCGCGGCACGTGACGTAGCTGTAGCGCCCGACGTCGGTGTACGCGACCACCAGGCGATCCGTGCCGGCGGCAGGGTCGACGACGTGGATGCCGTCGACGTCGATGAAGATCGGCCGATCTCCGAGGAAGCCGCCGCGGCGCGCGTTCCCGCGTGTCGTCACGCCGCGGATGGGTTCGGAGAGGGTGTTGGTCTCCGGCGAGTAGAAAGCCAGTCCGAGGGATTCGCGATCGGGCTGATGCGAGAGGGAGACCAGCAGGCGTTTGCCGTCGGCCGACCAGGAGATGGGGTATCCGAACACCTTCGGGTCCGGCGCGGGGATCGCTTGCATCTTTGCGACGCCGCCCTTGTCGTCGAGCGTGGCGACGTAGGAGACCTTTCCGCTGTTGACCGCCAGGAGCTTGCCGTCGGGCGACCAGAGCGGCTCGATCGTGGTCTCGCCCGTGGTCTTGGTCAGCTGCGTGAGGTTGCTTCCGTCCGTCGCGATCGTCCAGATGTCGTAGTGTCCACTGCGGTCGGAGTGAAACGCGAGGCGTCGGCCGTCCGGGGAAAATACCGGGTGCCGGTCGCGGTAGACGTCGTCGGTGAGCTGTCGGAGGCCCTTTCCGTCGGACTGCAGAACGAAGATGTCGTCCTGCGCCCCTCCGCGCGAGTCGAAGGCGAACATCTTTCCGTCGGGAGAGACGTCGAAATCCGCCATCTCCTGCGAGCTCTCGTAGACCTCCTCGGGCCGTCCGAGGAGGCGTCCCTCGGCGTCGAACGTCAGCCGGTCGATCGAAAACGTGATCTCGCGGTTGACGTAGGCGAGCGTGCGGCCGTCCCGCGAGAGCGCGAGGCCGCCGACCTCGCGCGCGGGCAGCCTCTCGGCCTGCGCGGGCCCGAGGGTCTTGCCGCTCGCCTCGTCGATCGGGATCTTCCACAGGTTCATCGCGCCGTCGCGGTTGCTCAGGAAGTAGAGAGCCTTTCCGTCGGCCGACCAGACCGGGTTCCAGTCCACCGCCGGATCCTGGGTGACGGGGACGGGCTTCTCGCCGGCCGCCAGGCCCTTGTACGGGATCGTCCAGATGTCGCGCTGGCTGCCGCCGGTCGGGAGCGCCCAGTAGGCAATCCGCAGCGCGTGAGGCGAGACGCTCGGCTGGATGGCGTCGTCCGCGTAGAGCTTCTTCGGCTCGCCGCCTCCGATGGAAACCTTCCACAGCTCGCTCGTTCCCATGCGGCCGTAGGGATTCGCGACGGGCTCCGTCGAGAACACGAGCTCGCGGCCGTCGGGAGACCAGGCCGGCTCGGATCCGAAGGTCGTGACCCGGCGCACGTTCTCGCCGCTGGCGCCCATGATGAAGAGCCCGCCGTCGCCGCAGCGCGATCCATAGGCGATGAGGCTCCCGTCGGGCGAGAAGGCCGGCGAGAAGGTCGTGCGGTCGCAGTCCGGCGTCAGGTCGATCGGCTTGTGGCCCCCGACGCGCTGCACCCAGATGTGGGTCCGGTTCTCGGTTCGGTGGACGAAGGCGAGCGTCTGTCCGTCGGGCGAGAGGGCGGGGGAGTTCTCGGCCCCAGAGAGATTCGTCAGCCGGCGGTAGGTCGGCATCGCGGAGGCGACGGGAGCGCCGGTGCCGTGCTGGCGCAACGCGAGGAATGCGAGCGCCGCGCCCGCGAGTGCGCCCGCTGCGACGAGCAGGATCGGAGCGACGGAACGCGCGCGAGAGACGCGGACCGGGCCCGACGCCGCGGTAGCGGCCTGCCCGCTCGTTCCCGACAGCGCCTCGATGTCGAATCCGAGGTCGTGCGCGGAGTGAAAGCGCTGCTCGGGGTTCTTCTCGAGGCAATGCCGCACGATCCGTTCGAGCCCCGGCGAGATGGACTGGTTGGTGACGGAAAGATCGGGCGGATCCTCCTTGAGGATCGCGGCCATGGTCTCGCCGGCGGAGTCGGCGTGGAACGCCCGCTTGCCCGAAAGCATCTCGTAGAAGATCGCGCCGAAGGAGAAGATGTCGGACCGCGCGTCGGCGGGCTTTCCCTTGATCTGCTCGGGCGACATGTAGCCGAGCGTGCCCATGACGACTCCGGGCTCGGTCCCCGCGGCCGTGGGCAGGTTCGTCTGCGGGCCGGACCCTTCTCCCACCTGCGTGAGCTTGGCGAGACCGAAGTCGAGGATCTTGACGCGGCCCGCGTTCGTGACGAAGAGGTTCTCGGGCTTCAGGTCCCGGTGGACGATGCCCTTGTCGTGCGCGGCCGCGAGGCCGTGCGCGATCTGGAGCGCATAGTCGATCGTCTTGCGCGCCGGCAGCTTGCCGCCCGCGAGCACGGCGCGCAGGGTCTCTCCCTCGAGCAGCTCCTGGACGACGTACGGGGCGTCGTCCGCCGAGCCGATGTCGTAGACGGCGGTGATGTTGGGGTGGTTGAGAACTCCTGCCGCCTTCGCTTCCTGCTCGAAGCGGCGCAAGCGATCGGCGTCGGCGGAGAACGACGCCGGCAGGACCTTGATCGCGACTTCACGCCCGAGCCGCGGATCCTTCGCCCGATAGACCTCGCCCATTCCTCCGGCCCCGATCTGGCCGAGGATTTCGTAAGGGCCGAGCCTGGATCCGACCGCGAGAGTCACGTGAGGCGGATTCTAGTGGTTATTTCGCGTCCGGACGGAAAGGAGGGCGGGTGGCGCCCCCCTCACCCTCGCCCTCTCCCCCCTCCGGGGGGCAAGGGTCGTGTTTATTGAAAGAGCGTCCTCATGAACCCCCTCTCCCGGCGGGAGAGGGAAGGGGTGAGGGGCGCTCCTTCTGCCTCCCTATTTCTCGATCCCCACTTCGCGCAGCACGAACGCGTAGTCGAACGCGGTTTCCTTGAGCCGGTCGTACCGGCCCGATGACCCGCCATGCCCGCCGGCCATGTTGATCTTGAAGATGAGCGGGTTCTGGTCGGTCTTGAGCGTGCGCATCTTCGCGACGTACTTGGCCGGCTCCCAGTACATCACCTGGCTGTCGTCGAGCGACGTCTTGACGAGCATCGCCGGGTAGGCCTTCGCCTCGAGGTTGTCGTAGGGGCTGTACGACTTCATGTAGGCGTACTGCTCCGGGATCTTCGGGTTGCCCCACTCCTCGAACTCGCCGACCGTCAGCGGCAGCGACTCGTCGAGCATGGTGTTGATCACGTCCACGAAAGGAACGCGGGCGACGACCGCTTTGAAAAGGTCCGGCCGCATGTTCGTGACGGCGCCCATGAGCAGGCCGCCCGCGCTGCCGCCCTCGATGACGAGGCGGTCTTTGGACGTGTATTTGTCGGCGACGAGGGCATCGGCGACCGCGATGAAGTCGGTGAACGTGTTCTTCTTGTTGAGCATCCGCCCGGCATCGTGCCAGGTCTTGCCGAGATCGCCGCCGCCGCGGATGTGGCCCACGGCGAAGACGACGCCGCGGTCGAGCAGGCTGACGCGGTTCGAGTTGAACTCGGCGTCCGACGGGGCGCCGTAGGAGCCGTACGCCGTCAGCAGCAGCGGCGCCTTCCCGTTGGCGACGAAGCCCTTCTTGTAAACGACGGAGATCGGAACTCGCGTTCCGTCGGCCGCGGTCGCGTAGCGCCGCTCCGACGTGTACCGCGAGGGGTCGTAGCCGCCGAGGACCTCGTACTGCTTGAGCAGCTTGCGCGTCTTCGTAGCCATGTCGTAGTCGTAGATCGACTGCGGCGTCGTGAAGGACTGGTAGTTGTAGCGCAGCTCGCGGACGTCGAACTCGACGTTGCTCGTCAGGAAGACCGAGTAGATGGCTTCGGGGAAATCGACGCGGTACGAGCCGCCCGTCTTGAAATCCATGATCCTCAGGCGCGGCAGGCCGTCCTCGCGCTCGGAGAAGACGGCGTAGTTGGCGAAGACGTTGATGTCCTCGAGCATGAGGGCGCCGCCGCAGGGCGCCAGATCCTTCCAGCTCGCCTGGCCCGGCGTCGCAACGGGGGCGGTGACGGCGCGGAAGTTGCGGCAGCCCTTGTTGGTGCGGATGTAGAAGAGGTCGCCGCGGTGATCCACGTCGTACTCGTGGTCCTTCTCGCGGGGCGAGATCATCCGCAGCGCTGCCGTCGGCTGGTCCGCCGGCAAGTACTGCCACTCGCTCGACGTGTGCGAGCCCACGCCGGCGAAGAGAATCGCCCGGCTGCGCGAGCGGCCGACGAACACGCGGAACATCTCGTCCTTCTCCTCGAGGACGAGCGCGTCCTTCGCCGTGTCGGTCCCGAGCACGTGCCGGTACAGCCGGTACGGCCGTTTGGCAGGGTCCGTCACCGTGTAGAAGAGGGTCTTGTTGTCGGCGGCCCAGGCCACCGACGACACGCGCGGGACCGTTTCGGGAAAGAGCTTGCCCGTGGTGAGGTCCTTGACGTGCAGGGTGTAGTCGCGGAAGCCGGTGTTGTCGGTCGTGTAAGCGAGCAGGTTGCCGTCGTCGGTGACGTCCCGGACGGCGACCGACATGAACTTCTCGCCGACCGCGAGCGCGTTGACGTCGAGGTAGACCTCCTCGGGCGCCTCGAGGCTGCCTTTCTTGCGGCAATAGATCGGGTACTGCTTGCCCTTCTCGGTCCGCGAGAAGTAATACCAGCCGCCGTCGCGGTACGGCACCGACAGATCGGTCTCCTTGATCCGTCCGAGCATCTCGTCGTAGAGCGCCTTCTGGAAGGCCTCGGTCGGCTTCATGAAGGCTTCGGTGTACGCGTTCTCGGCCTCGAGGAAGGCGCGCACCTTCGGGTCTTCCTTCTCGCGCATCCAGAAGTAGTCGTCCGTCAGGGTGTCGCCGTTCACGGTCTGCATGTGAGGCACCTTTTGCGGAGTGGGTGGCTGCGGATCGCCGGCGTAGATCGAGGCGGCAACCCCGGCAAAGAGGACGCCAGCCATGGCCATCAGGACGGCGAGGCGCTTCACTTGACCCCCGCGGCGCCCGCGGTCTTGGCGAAGTCGCCGGCCTTCACGATCGTCATCTTCGAGAGATCCAGGTACTTGCGCATGACGGCGAGAATCTGCTCGGCCGTCAGTGCGTCCACCTTCTTCTCCAGCGCCGCGTCCCACGCGAGCGTGCGCTTGATGTAGAGGTCCGTGGCGAGCGTGCGGGCGAGCGGCGCGTCCTGCGCGCGCGAGACCTGCCGGCTCTGCAGCCAGCCCGACTTCGCCTCGGCGATCTCCTTGGCCTCGAAGCCGTCCTTGAGCACCCGGGCGATCTCTTCCTTGAATGCCGCCTCGAGCCTGGCCTCGTTCTGCGGGGCGTAGATCGCGAACGTCGTGAAGGAACCCGATTTGTCGAGCGCGGAGGCCTGGACCTGCGAGCCTACGCCGTAGGACAGGCCGTCCTTCTGGCGGATGCGGACCGCGAGGCGGGAGTTCAGGAATCCGCCGCCGAGCATGTAGTTGCCGAGAACGAGGGCCGGGTAATCCGGATCTTCGTCCGAGAGGGCAAGGTTCTGGCCGGCGATGAAGAACGCGTTGGCCTTGTCCGGCGTTTCGAGAGCCTTGTTCTCGGCCGTCACGTCCTGGTAGAGCTGCGGCACGCGCTCGAACCGAGCGGGACTCTTCCATCCCCCGAAGAGGTCCGCCGCGAGCTTCCCGACGGCCGGCTCGTCGAAGTCGCCCACGATGGCGAGCTCCCCGTTCGAGGCGCCGTAGAAGTCGGCGTAGAACTTCTTTGTCTCGTCGAGCGTGGCCGCCTTGTAGGCCGCGAGCGACTCCTCGAAGGTTTCGACGTAGCGCACGTCGCCCTTCGGGTACGGGTTCATGTGGCGCTGGTAGACGTTGGGACCCAGAGCGTTCGGCTCGCTTTGCTGCTGCTCGATCCCCGCCATGTTCTCCTGCTGCAGCGCCTCGAACTCCTTGACGGGGAACGCGGGCTCGCGCAGGACCTCGGCCACGAGCTTCAGGACCTCGGGCAGGCTGTCGTGAATGGTCTCGATCGAGACGTTCGCCTGGTTCGGCCGTCCGGTGATCGTGACGCGCGCCTTCAGCCGGTCGAGCTCGTCCTGGATCTGCTGGCGCGTGTGCTTCGTCGTGCCCCGCAGGAGCATGTCCGCGGCCAGGTCGGAGACGGTCGCCTTGCCCATGAGCGTCTTCTCGTCGCCAAAGCGCAGGGTCATCGAGGCGACGACCGTGCCGCCGCGCGTCTTCTTGGAGAGCAGGGCGACCTTCAGACCGCCCGGCAACTCCGAGCGCTTCGCGCGCGCTTCGATGTTCGCCGGGGAGGGGTCGAACGTCTCGCCCGCCGCCATGGCGGCGTCGCCCTTGTAGTCCTTGACCACGACGGCCGCGGCGACCGGCGGCGGGACCTCGGCGCGGTCGGGCTTGGCCGTCGGCAGGAAGACGCCGAGCGTGCGGTTGGAGGGCTTCAGGTAAGCGGTCGCGACCTTCTGAACGTCCTCGAGCGTCGCCGCGCGGATGCGATCGCGGTTGAGGAAGAAGAGCCGCCAGTCGCCCTGGCCGATGTATTCGGACAGGTTCAGGCCCACGCGGTCGGCGTTGTTGAGCATCAGATCGACGTTCTTCAGGATGGAGGCCCGGGCGCGCTCGACCTCTTCCTTCGTGATCGGCGCGGATCCGGCGGCGGCGTCGAGCGTCTTGACGAAGGCGGTCTTCGCGTCCTCGACGTTCAGGTCCTGGCGGACCTCGGCGTTGAAGATCACGAAGCCGGGATCGTGAAGCTCCATGAAGTAGCCGCCGACGGACGTCGCCTTCTTGGTCTCGACGAGGGCCTTGTAGAGGCGGCCCGACGGCGTGTCCGTCAGGATCTCCTCGAGCAGGTCCATGGCGCCGGACGACGGGTCGGTGCCCGAGGGCGCGTGGTAGACGGCCGCGAGAGCCTGCACGTCGCCGACGCGCTGCAACGTGACGCTGCGCTCGCCGTCCTGCGTGGGGTCGAGCGTGTAGAAGGTCGGGATCGGGCGTGT
>DATMNJ010000265.1:0-4847 GCA_035569175.1 Thermoanaerobaculia bacterium
AAGTAAAGGGCAGAAAGCGGGCCGCCAGCCCGCGTGAATTGCTATTTTACATAATATATCTTATCGGACACTATGACGCCCTGCTCCGGCGTGCCCGGATTCAGACCAGACGCCCCGAATCCTCGAACCGCCGAAAGGCCAAACCGAAGCGGCGTTCTGGGATCCGAGCAGATCCGACACCGAGTTCGAAGCGACACCCCGCATCCGCCGTGGTGAAGGCCGTCGCGGGCGTCGACCGGTTGGCGAGCGCCGCGAAAGTCAGCCGCGCTTGCCGACCGGGATCTCCCCCGACTCGAGCTGGCGGAGAACCTGTCGCAGCGCGCTGATCAACTCTTCCTTCTGGACGCGGGATTTCTGGAACGAGATGTTCAGCTTGTAGGGTCCGTCCTTGGGCTTGAAGACGAACTGGTACGGCTTCGCCTTCGGCTTTCCGGTCGCTCCGGCTTTCTTCTGCTCCCGGAGATCGTCACGCGTCGAACCGCCCGCGACCTGTGCGATCGCCTCCTCCATCTTCTCCTCGTCGTCGAGCCGCGCGATCTCGAGAAGAACCGAGCGCGCGTCGATGTCGGCGCGCCGACATTTCTCGCGCAGGCGCTCCGGGATCTGGAGAAGCGACATCGCCTCGGTGATCGACACCCGCGATTTTCCGATCGTGGCCGCGATCTGCTGTTGCGTGTAGCCATGCGTCTCGGCGAGCGATGCGTAACCCGCGGCTTCCTCGAAAGGATGCAGATCGCGCCGGTGAAGGTTCTCGATCAGCGCGATCTCCATCACTTCGTTCTCGGGCACATCGAGCTCGATGCACGGCACCTCGGCGAGGCCCGCTTCGAGGGCTGCCCGGAACCGGCGCTCCCCCGCGATGATTCGGAAGCGCCCGTCGGCCAGGGGCTGGACGAGCAGGGGCTCGAGGACGCCCTTGGACTCGATCGACATCCGGAGCTCCGAGAGATCGCCGACGCTGCGGCGCGGCTGGCCCGGGTTCGTCTCGATCTCGTCGATCGGGATGTTCCGGCCGATCGACGCGCCGAACCTTTCGGACAGCGAGTCGACGAAATGGGCGTCATGCTTCATGTGGGATTCGCTGGGCAGGCCGCGGCGCTTAGACACGGGAAAGCACCTCCTCGGACAGGGAGTAGTACTCGGCTGCGCCGCTCGAGCGCGGCGCGAACGTGAAAATCGACTCCTGGTGCGCGGGGCTCTCCTCGAGGCGGACGCTCTTGGAGATCGTGGTCTTGAAGATCTTCTTTCCGAAGACACCCGCGATCTGCTTGTAGACGTCCTTGCCGAGCACGGTCCGCTTGTCGTGGAGGGTGATCACGACCCCCAGGATCTGCAGGCTCGGATTGGGCCTCGCTTTGATCTTGTCGATCGTCTCGAGCAGATCGTCGGTCCCCTCGAGGGCGAAGTAGGAGGACTGGATGGGGATCAGGACGTGGGTCGAGGCGACCATGGCGTTCACGGTGATCATTCCGAGGGTCGGAGGCGTGTCGATGAGGATCGCGTCGTACGCCCTCCGGACGGGCTCGATCTTGTCGCGCATGCGGAAGTGGCCGTCGATCTCCCCGAGGAGCTTCGATTCGAGCTTGGCGAGCGAGATGCGAGCGGGAGCGATGTCGAGGTTCTTCAGACCCGACGGCCGGATGATCTCCTTCAGGCCGAGCTCCGAGTCCACCAGGACGTCGAACATCGACTTCTCGATTCCCCGCCGATCGACGTAGGACATCGTGCTGTTGCCCTGCGGGTCGAGGTCGATGAGCAGGGTCTTCATGCCCTTCTGGGCGAGGGCCGCGGCGAGGTTGATCGCGGTCGTGGTCTTTCCGACGCCGCCCTTCTGGTTGGTGATGGAGATGATCACGTGTCGGAGTGTACATCGCGCGTTTGGCGCGCGGGCTCGGCAATTCCCGGGATGGAAAAGGGTCTACATCCGGTACTTGCCGAGCTCGTCCGGGCTCGCTTCTTCCAACCACTTGGCCAGGCGATCGGGATCCTGTTCCGAGCCCTCGGCGTGGAGGCTGCGGCTCTTTTCGAGAACTTCCTCTTCGACGAAGATCTCGGCGTGCGACCGCAGAGCGAGGGCGATCGCGTCGCTCGGCCGGCTGTCCACCCAGAGCGGCGAGTCCCTCTGGAGCAGATGAATCCGAGCGAAGAAGGTGTTCTCGCGGAGGTCGCTGATGACGACGCGCTCGACCCGCGTGTCGAGCTCCGCGAGGACGTTCTTCAAGAGGTCGTGCGTCATCGGCCGCGGCGTCGTGACCTTCTCCATCTCGAGAGCGATGGCGTTCGCCTCGAAGATCCCGACCCAGATTGGCAGGAAGTAGCCCTTCTCCGCGTCTTTCAGGATGACGACCGGCATGTTCGATACCGGGTCCATGAGAAGGCCCTTGATTTCCATCTTGATCATCCCGCCCTCCTTTGGAGCCCGACTTGCGACCTTATCCCGACAGCCTCCCGATCAGAGAGTTCGGAAGGCCGCGCGTGACCCGAACTTCGGCGTATTGCCCGGGGCGAACACGACCCGCCCCGTCCTCGAGGTGGACGATCCGGTTGCAGGGCGTTCTTCCCTTGGCGAGGCCGTTCTTGTCATCGCCCTCGACCAGGATCTCGAACCGCCTCCCGACGAGACTCTGGTTGATCTCGCGCTGGAGCTCGCCCTGGAGGTCGAGGAGTCTGGCAAGCCGTCCGGCGGCGACCGCGTCGGGCACTTCCGTCTCGCTGCCCCACCGGGCCGCGGCCGTGCCGGGACGCGGCGAGTAGCGGAAGGCGAAGAGACTGGCAAAGCGGACCTTCCGGACGAGCGCCAGGGTGGCCTCGAAGTCCTCCTCCGACTCGCCGGGAAACCCGACGATGAAGTCGGACGAAATCGAGATCGCGGGGACAGCCGTGCGGGCGCGCTCGACCGTTGCGAGGTATTCGGCGGCGGTGTAGCGGCGCTTCATGCGGCGCAGCACCGCGTCCGAGCCCGACTGGGCCGGCAGGTGCAGGTAGGGCGCGATCGGCCCCCCCTCGGCCAGCGCCGCGACGAGATCGTCGTCGAGCAGCCGGGGGTGAGACGTCAGGAAACGTACGCGCTTGATCCCCTCGACCCGGGAGGCCCGGCGCAGGAGCTCGCCGAGCCCGAAACCTTCGGCTGGATCGCGATAGGCGTTGACGGTCTGCCCGAGCAGGGTCACCTCGGTATGGCCGAGGGACGAAACGTGGACGAGCTCGTCGAGGATCTCGCCCGCGAGCCGGCTGCGCTCACGGCCCCGCGTGAACGGCACGATGCAGAACGTGCAGAACTGGTCGCAGCCCTCGATGACGGTGACGTAGGCCTGGAACCCGGAATCGCGCGAGATCTGCCGGAACTGGTAGACCGGATCTTCCTCGGGAAGCTCGAGCTCGAGGGCCTGCCGCCGCTCCCGCCGGGCCGAGGCGACGAGCTCACCGATCTTCTCGACCTGGCCCGTGCCCGCCACGAAGTCCACCCAGGGAGCCCGTTCGAGGATCTCTTCGCCCGAGACCTGGGCGACGCAGCCCGTCACCCCGACCACCAGGTCCGGGTTCTCGCGCTTGCGGCGCGCCAGGACGCCGAGCGAGCTGAACACCTTCGCCTCCGCCTTCTCACGGACCGAGCAGGTGTTGAGCAGAACCACGCCGGGCTCTTCGCCTTGCGTCGCCCGGCGCAGGCCCTGGGATTCGAGTTGTCCCGCCATGCGCTGCCCGTCGAGGACGTTCATCTGACAGCCCCAGGTCTCGATGCGGTAGGACGCAAGGGCGGCCACGGCGCCAATCTCGTCCGTCATTCGCGGATCCACCCGGGCAACGCCCCGGCCTTGCGAGCGCGCTCGGGCAACTCCTCGAGATCCTTCTCCGCCGCTGCCAGCTCCTGCCTGGCTGCGTCGAGCTCGCCGCGCGCGCGGTCCCACGCGGGCTTGATCACGCGGTCGCGATACTGCCCGTCGTCCCAGGCGTAGAAGTCGTTCTCGAGCTTCTTCGTCGCCGCTTCGAGCTCGGCCACGCGGGCCTTGTCGTCGGTCACGGTCTTGCGAGCCTTTGCCGCCGCCGCAGTCCACTCGGCCTCAGTGCCTCCGGTGGGCGTCGCGTCGCCGGAGGCCCCCGGGACGGGCACCGCAGTGGGTGGTGCCACGGCGGCGACCGTCGCCGAGGCGGGACGGGCCGGCGTCGGGATGGACCTGCTCGTCGTCACCCTCCCCTTGTCCGAATTCTTGACGAGCGAGTGGTTGTTGATCGTCACTCCGCCCTTCTCCGGCGCCGGGCCATCCCGCGTTTCATGCGCGGCGTGGACGACGTCCGAGAAGGCCTGGCCTCCCCCGCTCGCGGCCGGGGCCGGCGTCGGCAGGGGCGTGGTCCGTGGGCGGCCGAAACCTCCTGACAGCCTTCGAGATGGTGTCGGCGTCCGGGCCGGCGTCTGGGCGAGCAGGGTTGCGCAGACCAGCGCCGCAAGGGCCGCGGCCCCCAACCCAACGCCCACGCTCGATGGCCGGAATCGCCCCGTCATGGCTCCTTCGTTCCCGCCCGTCCGTATGCATCCTCGAGCCTGACGACATCGTCCAGCTCCGGGGAAGAGACCTCCAGGATCACGCACGGCCGCTCGGCCCGCATGCGATGCTTCGTCCCCGGACGAATCCGGTAGGCCTGACCGGGAGACAGGATCCGGTTCTGCATCGCCCCGTCCTCCTCCACCTCGAGACCGACTTCGCCTTCCAGGACGTAGAGCGTCTCGTCCTTGCGCTCATGGTACTGCAGCGAGAGGGATTGTCCGGCCGAGAGATGGAGGATCTTGCCGGCGTATCGGTCGTTCTCCGCGAAGATAACCTCTCGGCCCCAGGGCTTGGGTACGGTTCTCA
>DATMNJ010000266.1:0-2835 GCA_035569175.1 Thermoanaerobaculia bacterium
GCCGAAGTGGGCGTCACCAAGGCCGAGGCGACGGGCAACGTGTACAACCTGAAGAACCTCGACGACCTCGACGGCGTTTATGCCGCCGCGAGCGCCGGGGGCACGGCCGGGAAGGGCATGTCCGTCACGTCGCTGCGAAACGCGAAGGGTGTCGTGATCAACCTCTCCAGCACGACCAAGGGTGCCAGCATCAAGGTTGCCGCGGAAGGCCTGAAGATCAAGCTCGAGAAGTAAGGGATCGCTCGGGGGCGGCGCGAGCCGCCCCCTTTTCTTCGCGCTCCGCCGTCAGGAGCAGACTCCCGCCGAAGCCGGCCTGCCGTCGGCGCCCCTGTCAGAACCGGACCGTCAGTCCCGCGTTGATGTCGGCGTGCCCGTAGACGCCGGTCGAATAGCCGTAGCAGACGCCCAGGGGATCGCACCACACACCGGTATTGGTGGTGTGGCCCGTCGAGACCCAGCGCCAGCGGCCCTCGGCGCGCACGCCGAAGTGAGGCCCGAGCCAGAACTTCCCGCCGATACCCGCGCTTCCGGACAGGTTGGTCGAGGACTTCGTGACGATGTCGGCGATCTCGGGCTGGAGGGTGGTCGCGCCGATCCCGAGCACGACGTAGAAGCTGGCGGTGTCGGTGCCGAGCGAGAAGAGGCCGTCGACCTCGTAGATGTTGGACTTCAGTTGCCCGATCGTGCCCGACACGCCGCCCGAGTCGAGGGTCGTCGCGGTCAGGTCCGGCTTCGCATAGGTCCAGCTGGCCTCGATCCCGACGCCCTCCGTCAGGTTCACGCCGAGGCGGGCGCCGTATTCGTACGTCGTCGCGGTCTTCACCTCGGTGTGGAGGTTGTCGAAAATCTGCGCACCGAAATAGCCGCCACCGATGGCCGTGATCTCGACCGAGCCCGGGATGTTCTGCGCGAGGGCGACGTGGCCCCCGAGGACCAAGGCAGATGCCGACATGAGGGCCATGCCGGCCACACAACGCAAGGGCTTCATGAAGACTCCAGGTAAACCGGTGGGCTCCGCGCGCGTCATTGCGCCACGTGCATTATGCTCCCGAATTCTTGAGGAGGGCCGACATGCGGACTCGACTCCACCGATTCATCGCCGGCATCGTGGCGCTCGCGTTCGCCGTGACTCTCGCCGCGCCGCCGACGCTCCTGGCGCAGGCCGCGACCGCTCAGCCCGCGCCGACAAAAACGGCGGCCGCGTCCGACGCGCCGCAGGACAAGTGGCCGCGCCAGTTCACCGAGGGCGGCAACATCATCAGCCTCTACACGCCGCAGCTCGACGCGTGGGACGGGCGCACGCTCGAATACCACGCGGCCATCTCCATCGAAGCCCCGGGCAGCAAGGAGCCGACCTTCGGCGTCGTCTTCGCGACGGCGAAGACCAACGTCGACAAGACGACCCGCCTCGTCGAGCTGACGGACCGTCAGGTCACCAGGGTGAACTTTCCGTCGGCGCCGGCGGCCAACGACGTGTACCTCGCGACGCTCCAGAAGGTGATGGCGAGGAAGAAGACCACGACGATCGCCCTCGACAAGCTCGAGGCCAACCTGGCCATCCTCGAGGAGCAGAAGAAGGGCGAGGCGCAGCCCCTGAAGAACGAGCCGCCGAAGGTCGTCTTCTCGAGCGTTCCGGCGATCCTCGTCCTGGTGGACGGGCAACCCGTCTGGCGGCCGGTGGAGAAGACCGGCCTCGACCGCGTGATCAACACGAGCCCGATCGTCCTCAAGGACAAGGCCGGCGCCCTCTACCTGCACCTCTTCGATGGCTGGATGCAGGCTGCCGCCCTCGAGGGGCCCTGGGCCGTCGCGAGCAATCCGCCGAAGGCTCTCGAGGCCGCCCTGAAGGCGATCCTCGACGCCAAGTCGGGCGACCCGCTCATCGGCGGAACTCCCGATGACCCGGACGCGAAGGACGTCAAGCAGCCGTCCCTCAAGACCGGGCCGGTTCCCGTCGTCTCCGTCGCGACGTCGCCGACCGAGCTCATCGTGACCGATGGCGAGCCCAACTACGTTCCGATCGACGGCACGCAGCTGCTCTACGTCAAGAACACCACCGGCCGCGTCTTCAAGAGCATCGCCGATCAGAAGACGTACGTCCTCCTGTCCGGGCGCTGGTTCAGCGCTCCCGGGCCCGAGGGACCGTGGACCTTCGTGCCGTTCGACGGCTTGCCGAAGGACTTCGCCTCCATCCCCGACGAGAGCCCGATGGAGAACGTCAAGGCCTCGGTCCCCGGCACCCAGCAGGCGCAGGAGGCCGTCGTGTCCAACAGCATCCCGCAGACGGCCGCCGTGAAGATCTCGGAGACGAAGCCGTCGCCGGTCAAGGTCGACGGGCCGCCGCAGATGAAGCCGATCGACGGGACCTCGCTCCAGTACGTCGTCAACGCGTCGTCGCCCATCATCATGGTCACGCCCAGCGCGTTCTACCTGTGCCAGAACGGAGTCTGGTTCGTCGGCGCTTCGGCAGCGGGGCCGTGGTCCGTGGCCGCGTCCGTGCCCGCGGCGATCTACTCGATTCCGCCGTCTTCCCCGCTCTACAACGTGACGTACGTCCGCGTGTACGACGCGACGCCGACCGTCGTCTACGTCGGCTACACGCCGGGCTACCAGGGCGCGGTCGTGTACAACGGCGTCGTCGTCTACGGCACCGGCTACTACTACACGCCGTGGATCGGGACGGTCTGGTACGGGCCGCCCGTCACCTATGGCTTCGGCATGGCGGTCGCCTATTCCCCCTGGACGGGCTGGGCCTACGGCTTCGGATACGGCTGCGGCTGGGGCTGGGGGCACGTCACGATCGGGGTCGGCTGGGGCTGGGGCGGCTGGGGCTGG
>DATMNJ010000267.1:0-4246 GCA_035569175.1 Thermoanaerobaculia bacterium
TCAAACGCCAGAAGGCGGCGAAGCGGCTGAAAGTGTGCGACGCGTTCCGCCGCTCCGGCCACCGTCCGGACTGGATGATCCTCGACGTCATCCCGGTCATTCCGCCCGAGCTGCGTCCCCTCGTGCCCCTGGACGGCGGCCGGTTCGCGACCTCCGACTTGAACGACCTCTACCGCCGCGTCATCAACCGGAACAACCGGTTGAAGAAGCTCCTCGAGCTGCGCGCGCCCGAGGTCATCGTCCGCAACGAGAAGCGCATGCTCCAGGAAGCGGTCGACGCGCTCTTCGACAACGGCCGCCGCGGCCGCGTCCTCAAGGGCTCGAACAACCGGCCGCTGAAGTCGCTGTCCGACACGCTGAAGGGCAAGCAGGGACGGTTCCGCCAGAACCTCCTCGGCAAGCGCGTCGACTACTCCGGCCGCTCGGTCGTCGTGGTCGGCCCGGAGCTCAAGCTCCACCAGGCCGGCCTGCCGAAGAAGATGGCCGTCGAGCTCTTCAAGCCCTTCATCTACAACCGGCTCGAGAAGAAGGGCCTCGCGCAGACCATCAAGGCCGCCAAGGAGCTCGTCGAGTCCGGCGTGACCGAGGTGTGGGACGCGCTCGAGGAGGTCATCCGCGACCACGCGGTGCTGCTCAACCGCGCGCCGACGCTCCACCGGCTCGGCATCCAGGCCTTCCAGCCCGTCCTCGTCGAGGGCAAGGCCATCAAGATCCACCCGCTCGTCTGCCCGGCGTTCAACGCCGATTTCGACGGCGACCAGATGGCCGTGCACGTGCCGCTGTCGCCCAAGGCGCAGGTCGAGGCGGAGCTCTTGATGCTCTCCTCGAACAACATCCTGTCTCCCGCCTCGGGCCGGCCGCTCGCCGTCCCCTCGCAGGACCTCGTCCTCGGCATCTACTACCTGACGAAGTCGCGGTCCAACACCAAGGGCGAAGGCCGGATCTTCTCGGACTTCGACGAGGTCGTCATCGCCTACGAGCAGGGCGACGTCGTGACGCACACTCCGATCCGTGTGCGCTACTCGGGCCGTTACATCGACCTGACCACGCAGTACAACGACCAGGACATCTCGCATGCCGAGGTCCAGGACGTCGAGCGCACGCTCGTCGACACGACGGTCGGCCGCGTCATCTTCAACCTCGCGCTGCCGGAGATCGTTCCGTTCATCAACGGCAACCTCAAGAAGCGGGGCCTCTCGGACTTCGTCAGCTACGTCTACCTGACCTTCGGCGAGAACCTCACCGTCAAGATGCTGGATGACCTGAAGGACCTCGGCTTCGCCGCGGCGACCCGGGCCGGCATCTCGATCGGCGTGGACGACATGGTCATCCCGGCCAAGAAGGAGGACTACCTCCAGGCCGCCCGCAAGGAGGTCCTCGAGGTCGAGGGCCAGCGCAACTCCGGCGTCATCACCGCCGGCGAGCGCCACAACAAGATCATCGACATCTGGCACCGCACGACCGAGCTGATCTCGGACGAGATGTTCCGGGAAATGAAGAAGACCGACCAGGTCGGCAGCGAATTCAACCCGATCTACATCATGGCCGACTCGGGCGCCCGAGGCTCGAAGGAGCAGGTCCGCCAGCTCGCCGGCATGCGCGGTCTCATGTCCAAGCCCTCGGGCGAGGTCATCGAAACGCCCATCACGGCGAACTTCCGCGAAGGCCTGTCGGTGCTGCAGTACTTCATCTCGACCCACGGCGCCCGCAAGGGTCTGGCCGACACGGCGCTCAAGACGGCCGACTCCGGCTACCTCACGCGCCGGCTCGTCGACGTGGCCCAGGACGTGATCGTCATCCAGGAGGATTGCGGGACGTCCGACGGCATCACGGTCTCCGCGATCATGGAAGGCGGCGACACCCTCGAGCCGCTGCGCGACCGCATCGTCGGCCGCGTCTGTCAGGAAGACATCATCGATCCTCTCTCCGAGGACCGGATCATCGGCATCGGCGACGAGATCACCGAGGATCTCGCCTCCCGCGTGCAGGAGGCCGGCATCGAGCGCGTCAAGATCCGGTCGGTGCTGACCTGCGAGACCAAGCGCGGCGTCTGCCGCCTCTGCTACGGCCGCATGCTGGCCACGGGCAAGATGGTCGAGATCGGCGAGGCCGTCGGCGTCATCGCGGCGCAGTCGATCGGCGAGCCGGGCACGCAGCTGACGATGCGGACCTTCCACTACGGCGGCACGGCGTCGCGCGTCACGGAGCAGTCCAAGCACGCGGCGAAGAACCCGGGCACCGTTCGCTTCCTCTCCATCGCGACGGTCGAGCGCAAGGACAAGAACCTCGTCGTCGTCAACCGCAACGGCAAGATCACGATCGTGGACAACAAGGGGCGCGAGAAGGAGCGCTACTCGGTGGTCTACGGCTCGACGATCAAGGTCTCGGAAGGCCAGGAGGTCGTGCCGGGACAGGAGCTCGTCGAGTGGGATCCGTTCACCTCGGCGATCCTGACCGAGGTCGGCGGCAACGTCGAGTTCCGCGACATCGTGGAAGGGGAGAACCTTCGCGAGGAAACCGACCGCGTCACGGGCCTCGCCCAGAACATCATCGTCGAGACGGTGGGCGCCGAGAAGCGCTCGCCCCAGGTCATCATCAAGGGCAGGTCGGGCGAGAGGAAGTACCTGCTCCCGATCGGCTCGCACCTCATGGTCACCGACAAGCAGGAAGTCCATCCGGGCGACGTGATGGCCAAGATCCCGCGCGAGACGACCAAGACCAAGGACATCACGGGAGGCCTGCCGCGCATCGTCGAGCTGTTCGAGGCCCGGCGCCCGAAGGACGCCGCGGTCATCACCGAGATCGACGGCACCGTGTCCCACGGTCCGATCGCCAAGGGCATGCGCAAGGTCATCATCACCGGAGACGACGCCGAGACGCGGGAGTACCTGATCCCGCGGTACACGCACGTCAACGTCCAGGAGAGCGAGCGGGTGCGTGCGGGCGATCCCCTCATCGACGGCCCGATCAACCCGCACGACGTCCTCGCCATCCTCGGCGAGAAGGAGCTGCAGCGCTACCTGGTGGACAAGATCCAGGAGGTCTATCGCTCTCAGAACGTCGCGATCAACGACAAGCACATCGAGGTCATCGTTCGCCAGATGATGCGCAGCGTGAAAGTCGAGGACGTCGGCGACACGGATTTCCTGATCGACGAACAGGTCGATCGCTTCCGCTTCGAGGAAGAGAACAACCGCGTGATCACGGCCAACGGCCAGGCGGCGACGGCGCGGCCAATGCTGCTCGGCATCACGAAGGCTTCGCTCTCGACCGATTCCTTCATCTCGGCCGCGTCCTTCCAGGAGACGACGCGCGTCCTGACGGAGGCGTCGATCTCGGGCAAGGTGGACAGCCTGCGCGGCCTGAAGGAGAACGTCATCGTCGGACGGCTCATCCCGGCCGGCACCGGCATGGAGTACTACCGCAACGTCGTCCTCGAGCGGGAAGAGATCCCGCAGGTCGAGGAGCCGGCCCTCGAGGACTTCCTCACGGATCCCGCCGAAGAGTTGGCGCTGGCGGAGGCGGATGCCGAGGTGGACGCGAGCGACGAAGAGTAAGACCAGACAACAAGCTGCTAGCTATCAGCTGTCAGCTCTGATATTTATGTCCGCTCGGGAGGAGGGCGAGATCCCTCCTCCCGTTGCCTTTCCCGGTGGAGGAGCGAGTCAAGGGTTGGTGCGGTCCGGCTGACGACAAGGAGCAGGCAGCCGAAAGCCGAGAGCCGACAGCAGTTTGGCCTTGACAGGTCCCCCCTCGGCGCGTACGATTCGCGGGTTTTTCCTCTGGACTCGGGTGAGTCGGTGGGACTGTCTCGCCTGGTCCGAAGTCAGCGGTTTTACGGTCGATCTCGAGTCCTTCCACGGCTCCGGGGGACGCGGGGAGATCAGGAGAGTCGATGCCGACAATTTCTCAACTCGTCCGGAAGGGCCGCGAGCGGCTCGCGGTGAAGACGGCTTCGCCCGCGCTGCAGCGTTCTCCGCAGAAGCGCGGCGTGTGCACGCGCGTCTACACGACGACTCCGAAGAAACCGAATTCGGCGCTGCGCAAAGTCGCGCGCGTGCGCCTGACCAACGGCATCGAGGTCACGACCTACATTCCGGGCGTCGGCCACAACCTCCAGGAGCACTCGATCGTCATGATCCGCGGCGGGCGCGTCAAGGACCTGCCGGGAGTCCGATACCACGTGATTCGCGGAACGCTCGACGCGGTCGGAGTCGCCAACCGCAAGCAGAGCCGTTCCAAGTAC
>DATMNJ010000268.1:0-5536 GCA_035569175.1 Thermoanaerobaculia bacterium
TCGCGCGGTCGCGATCGAGCGGGCGGTTCGAATTTTCTACGACGCCAGCGGCCGCTATCCGCGCGGCCTCGAAGATCTCGTCGTTGCCGGCATTCTCGACGAGGACGCCCTGAGGGACCCGTACGGGCGTTTCTATCGGTACATCCTGCGGGCCGAGGACGGCAAGTTCGGCCTGTACGGCCGCAACGCGACCGGGCAGATCGATCTCGACCTGTCCCTCGAGCGCAGCCTCGCCCCGGTCTCCGAGCTTCGTCCGGCGCCCTCAAGGCAGCTCGAGGAGGAGAAGACTCAGCGCCCGAGCGTCCTTGTCGTCGAGTAAGTCAAGAACCTGAGCCTATTAGGCTTAGGTGTACATAAAACGATACTTGACATAGTCACGCTCATATCCTATATTCGCCCTCCCGAAAAGGGCTGATTAGGAGCAAGTCATGAGCAAGATCATCGGTATCGACCTCGGCACCACGAACTCGTGCGTCGCCGTCATGGAGGGCGGAGATCCCGTCGTCATTCCCAACGCGGAAGGCAACCGGACCACGCCGTCGGTCGTCGCATTTTCGAAAACCGGGGAGCGCCTCGTGGGCCAGGTCGCCAAACGCCAGGCCATCACGAACCCCACCAACACGATCTATTCGATCAAGCGGTTCATGGGCCGCAAGTTCTCCGAGGTGAGCGAGGAGATGAAGATGGTGCCGTACTCGGTCATCGAGGCACCCAACGGCGATTGCCGCATCCGCGCCGGAGGAAAAGACTCTTCGCCCCCCGAGATCTCGGCGATGATCCTCGGCAAGCTGAAGGAAGCCGCGGAGGCCTATCTCGGCGAGAAGGTCACGCGCGCCGTCATCACGGTTCCGGCCTACTTCAACGACTCGCAGCGCCAGGCGACCAAGGACGCCGGGCAGATCGCCGGTCTGACGGTCGAACGGCTCGTCAACGAGCCGACCGCCGCGGCGTTGGCCTACGGCCTCGACAAGAAGAAAGACGAGACCATCGCCGTCTATGACTTCGGCGGCGGCACGTTCGACATCTCGATTCTCGAGGTGGGCGAGGGCGTCGTGGAAGTCAAGTCCACCAACGGCGACACGCACCTGGGCGGCGACAACATCGACCAGCGCGTCATCGACTGGATCCTCGCGGAGTTCAAGAAGGACCAGGGCGTGGACCTCTCGAAGGACGCCATGGCCATGCAGCGCCTGAAGGAGGCCGCGGAGAAGGCCAAGATCGAGCTGTCCAACGTCGTCGAGACGGAGGTCAATCTTCCGTTCATCACGGCCGACGCATCGGGGCCCAAGCACCTGCAGCTCAAGCTCTCGCGCGCGAAGCTCGAGCAGCTCGTCGAGGACATCCTCCAGAAGTCGGTCGGCCCGTGCCGGCAGGCCCTGAAGGACGCCGGGCTCGAGGCCAAGGACATTCACGAGGTCGTCCTGGTGGGCGGCCAGACCCGGATGCCCCGCATCCAGCAGCTCGTCAAGGAGTTCTTCGGGCGGGACCCGCACCAGGGCGTCAACCCCGACGAGGTCGTCGCGATCGGCGCCGCGATCCAGGGGGGAGTGCTCGCGGGCGACGTGAAGGACCTGCTCCTGCTCGACGTGACGCCGCTCTCGCTCGGCATCGAGACGCTCGGCGGCGTGACCACGCGGCTGATCGAGCGCAACACGACGATCCCGACCAAGAAGAGCGAGACCTTCTCGACGGCCGGCGACAACCAGACGTCGGTGGAGATCAAGGTGCTCCAGGGTGAGCGGGAAATGGCCCGCGACAACAAGACGATCGGCGTGTTCCACCTGATCGGTATTCCGCCGGCGCCGCGAGGCGTCCCCCAGGTCGAGGTGTCGTTCGACATCGACGCCAACGGCATCATGAACGTCTCGGCCAAGGATCTCGGAACGGGCAAGGAACAGAAGATCACGATCACCGCATCCTCCGGCCTGGCCAAGGACGAGATCGACAAGATGGTCCGCGACGCCCAGGCCCACTCGGAGGAGGACCGCAAGCGGCGTGAGGAGATCGAGGCGAAAAACCGGCTCGACTCCCTCCTGTACGCGTCGGAGAAGACCTTCAACGAGAACAAGGACAAGGTCGCTCCGGGTGACGCCTCCAGCTTCGAAGCGGCCCTGGCCGACGCGAAGAAGGCTCTTGAGGCGGGCGGCACGGACGCCATGAACGCCGCGGGGGAGCGGCTCCAGCAGGCGTCGCACAAGATCGCCGAGGCGATGTACAAGGGCGCGGCCGCATCCGGGTCCGGACCGGAGTCCTCCGGAGGGGCCTCTTCCGCCCCCGGGTCGGGCAAAGACGACGAGGTCATCGACGCCGAGTACGTGGACACGGACAAAAAGTGATGGGCGCGGGGAGCGCCCGTCATCCCGCGAGGAGTGAGGGATCCCCTTGGAGCCCAGGAGCGACTAGACTCTCCCGATCGACCCCATGACCGTTTTCCGCTGGAACTCGCTGCAGGACCTCTTCGCCATCCAGGAGAAGGTCAACCGGCTTTTCGAGGAGACGATCCATCGCACGGAGCTGCCTGAGGACGGGATCGATTCCGCTCTGTGGTCCCCTGCGGCGGACGTTTTCGAGAGCGCCGACGAGATCGTCCTGAACATCGAGCTGCCGGGCGTGCGGCTCGAGGACGTCCGGCTCGACGCGCTCGACGGAAAGCTCCGCGTGTCCGGACACCGCCGGGCCGACGAGGGCGTCGAGGCGCGGCACTTCGTCCGGATGGAACGCGTGTACGGAACGTTTTCACGCGATTTTCCGGTCCCGGTGTCCCTCGACCCGGGGGTGATCAAGGCCTCCCTGCGGGCGGGCGTTCTGCGCGTCGTGGCCCCCAAGGCCGACCGGGTCCAGGCGATTCCGGTCGAGCCGAGGAAGGCGCGATGAAGGGCCGGGCGCGCGCCGCCTCCGGGGTCTACCGGATCGGGGCCATCGCGGAGCGCTTCGGGATCCATCCCCAGACGCTCCGGATGTACGAGCGGGAAGGGCTGCTGCGCCCGGCGCGGACCGAGGGCAACACGCGCCTCTACGACACTGACACGATCGAGCGGCTGGAGATCATCCTGACCCTGACCCGGCACCTGGGGGTCAACCTCGCCGGCGTGGAGGTCATCCTCCACATGAAGCAGCGGATGGAGAAGATGCACGGAGAAGTCCAGAAGATGCTGGAGGTCCTGAGGGTCGAGTTCGAGACCGGCCGCCCCGGCGCTCCGGACCGAACCGTGGCCCTGGCCCGGATTCCGGGCCGCCGCTATGCTGGGGAAAAGCGGTAAAAAGCGGCGTGCCGGCAACCCCGGCCCCTTTGTCACTGGCCACATGCCACCCTCCTGGTTATAGAATCCCCGCTTCGAAAAACGAACCGTTTGGAGGACTTGTGAAAAAGGTTCTGTTCGCTCTGGCCGGCCTCGCGATCGCCGCGTCCGCCTTGGCGCAGTTCGCCAAGAACAAGGATTGGGACAAGAGCCCCGAGGCGTACTTCCTCACGCCCGCCGAGCGGACGGAGTGGAAGAGCGTCTCGACCGACGAAGAGGCCGACAAGTTCATCGCTCTGTACTTCGCCCGGCGCGGGGGCGACGCCTTCAAGCAGGAGATTTCTCGCCGTATCGCGGCCGCTGACCAGCAGTTCAAGATGCAGCGCTACAAGAGGGGCGCGGACTCGGTGCGCGGACACCTCCTGATCGTCCTCGGGGCGCCGTCCCGCGTCTCGCAGACGCGCGCGCAGGAGGGGCCGAGCGTCGATACGGGCACGATCCTGGGCGTCGATACGCGGTCCTCGGCCGTCGGATCCTCCGCGATCGAATATTCGTGGACCTACCTTGCCGACAAGTTTCCGACGCTGGGACTTCCCGAGTTCAAGGCCCAGGTGACCGTGGATCCGGTGCAGGGCCGCGACATCCTTCAGAACTCGAAAGAGATCGAGAACATCCTGGCCACCCTCGCCGAGAAGTCGATCGTGAACCCGAACGCGACGCTCGCCGCGGCTCCGGCCGCCGCGGCGCCCGGAGCTCCCGCTGCGGCGAAGGGTGGCGCTCCCGCGGCGGCCCCTGCCGCGGCGGTCGCCCCGGTCCCGACGATGCCCCTTCCCGCGGCGGTCAAGGCGTCGCTCGAGGGCGTCGCCGGCAAGAGCACGGGTGAGGCCGGCTTCTGGTCCGGGACCTTCCGGTCCGCCACGGGCGATCAGTTCCTGGCTCTCCAGTTCTACGTTCCCACCAACAAGCCGGCCTTCTCGGCGGCCATGCCGCTCAAGTTCGGCGGAGTCGTCACCGACGAGTCGGGCAAGGAAGTGGACTCCTACTGGGAGGACGCGACCTTCACGGAAGTCACCGAGGGCGCCCGCAAGGATCGCGTCTTCGATCGCTCCGTGACGCTCCAGCCCGGCAGCTACAAGGGCGTCTTCGGCCTGTTCACGGCGGAGGGGCAGCCGCCGGTCGCCTCCTCCTCAATCGCGTTCAAGCTCGACCCGAAATCGACCGAGTTCGAGGTGTCGCCGCTGATTCTCTCGAACGGTCTCGTCCCCCTGACCAAGCGTCCCGGCCCGGCCGATCCCTTCGTCTTCGGAACGGAGAAACCAATCAAGGTGGACCCGAAAGGCGACCACCTCTTCTCGAAGACGGACAGCCTCTGGTACTTCTACAGCGTCGACAACCCGACCCTTCCGGCGGTTTCCGCGGACGCTCCGGCGCCCTCGGCCACGCCCGCCGCTGGCGCGGCTCCGGCGCCGGCCGCCGCGGCCGCCGCACCGAAGCCGCGCGTCATGACCCGCATCAACGTCCAGCGCGACGGCCAGGACGCGTTCGCCCCATTCACGGGTCCGGCCGAGCTCGTCCAGACGGCCCCGGGCGTGTACAGCACCGGAAACGAGATCCCGCTGGCCTCTTTCGAGCCGGGTTACTACACCTTCCTGATCAGCGTCCGAGACCTGAACGCGGCGAAGGGTTCGGCCGCGAACAAGGGGCTCGATCGCCGCGAGGACTTCGTCGTCCTCATGCCCGACGGCAGCCTGCCGCCGAAGGCGGCGCCCAAACCCGCCGCGCCACCCAAGAAGAAGTCCTAGCGCCCCTGCGTTCGTTGCCGCCGTCGCCCTGCCCGCGTCGTTCGGCGGGCAGGGCGAGCCTCATTCGATGTGGACGCTGGCGCGCACGGTCCCCATCTTGCCGCTCGTGGCGTCACGAACGTTGACGACGATCCGGTAGTTGCCCTGCTTCGTCTGGAGTTGGGCGGTGTAACGCAGGAGCGCGTCGGTCTTGGACTTTCCCGCCGGGATCTGAAAGGTCGTCTGCTGGCGCGCCAGATCGCTCGAACGTCCCTTGTCGTCCACTGAGCCGATGTAGAACTCGGCGCGCGCCACCTCCTTGTCGCCCTCGGGCACGAAAGTGAGCGCGGCCGCCGGCACGGACACCGTGATGGGCAGGATGTAGTACTTCTTGTCGGGCGTGGCCGGAGCGGTCTCGATTTTTGCCGGGATCGCGTTGTAGGAGAGGTCCGTCTCCATCGTGGCGCGGGCGCGGTTCTCGACCCGCTGCGCTTCAGAGAGCGGTTCGAACCCCTG
>DATMNJ010000269.1:0-10130 GCA_035569175.1 Thermoanaerobaculia bacterium
GGTCGTAACAACCTTCACCGTCGCCGCCCTTGCAGGCGAGGTCGAGGTAGGAGTCGGCCTTCGCCGCATCCGCCGGAAGGCCGGCGCCCGCGGTGTAGACCGCGGCGGCGTTGAAGCAGCCGAACGCGTCGCCGCGGTCGCAGCCGAGCACCGAGAGCTCGAGCCCCTTCTGGAGGTCCTTGGGGATGCCGTCGCCCGCGATGTACAAGGCGCCGAGCAGCGAGCAGGCGCGCGAGCCGTTCTCGGCGGCGTGGATGTCGTCGGGATTCACCGCGCGGTCGCAGGCGTCCCGGAACATCGCCGCCGCCTTCGTCTCGTCCACCGGAACTCCGATGCCGTCGCGATCGCCGCGGCCGGCGTTGACACAGCCGCCGAGGTTCGAGGGCTGGCAACTCGAGCCTTCGCAGCCTCTCTGGTACAGGAGGTGAGCGCGCGCCTTGTCCATCTTGACGCCCCGGCCGTTCTCGTAGAGGAAGCCGAGGTTCGTGCAGCCGGTCGCGCTTCCCATCTCGCACGCCTCGGCGTATCGGACCGCCGCGCGGGCCGGGTCGCGCGCAACGCCGCGCCCGTCGTCGGCCATCAGGCCCGCGTTGTAGCAGCCCTGCGCGTCGCCGAGGTCGCACGACTTCGCGTAGAGCGACGCGGAGCGGCGGTCGTCCTTCTTGACGAACTTTCCCATCGCATAGAGAAACGCCAGGTTTGCGCAGCCTCCGGCGCTCGAGAGCTCGCAGGCCCGTTCGAGGACTGGGACCGCGGCGGCCCCGTGGTCCGCGGAGCCCATCCGGTCGAGTCCCTCGTACGCGCAGGCCTCGCCCGAACCCGCCTTGCAGGCCGAGGCGAAGAGCTCGAGCACGCGCGCGGAGTTCGCATCGCCCTTGCGGTTCCAGAGGAGCCAGCCCTCTCGGAAACAGGCGCTCGCGATCCCGCCGCGGCAAGCCTGCTCGTAGAGCGCGGCCTGGTCGACCGGCGTGAGCATGAGCTCGACGCCGGCTCCCGCACGGCGGACGAGGACGCGGACGGGGTCGCACGTGCGGTTGTAGGCGAGGTCGGTGAACTCGCAGGCATTGGCCAGCCGCGTCGAACCGATCTGCTCGACGACGTCGTTCACGCGAAGCCCGGCGGACGCGCCAGGGCCGCCGGGAAGGACTTCGGTGACGACGGCCCCCTTGAATTGCCCCGCCGCCGACCGGACCTCGATGCCGAGCGTCCCGCGGCAGCGCGCGACGGGCGATGGGGCCGCCTTCGGAGGCGTCGCCGGGGCGCTGGAGCTCGAGCACCGGACGGCGAGGGCAAGGGTGAGGGTGGACAGGCCGAGAAGCCGCTTGATCACGGACATTTCCCTCGATTATGGCAGGTGGGAATGGTTGCTCGGCTGCCTGTCGTCGCCGCACGGCGAGGGATGACCCGGCCATCGCGTCTTGTTGTAGCGTCCCACCATGTCCTCGGCCCGAACCGCCCGCCGCTTCGCCATCGTCGCCGGAAGCCTCGCGGGCGCGCTGATCCTGATCGTCCTCGCGCTGCCCTACGTCGTGTCTCTCGACTCGATGCGCGCGCGGGTGATCGCCAGAGCGGAGGCCTCGCTGCACCGCAGGGTCGAAATCGGAGCGATGCGGCTGCAGATCTTCTCCGGCCTCGGCGCCGGCATCGAGAAGATCACCGTCTACAACAATCCCGGGTTCGACTCGCCCGCGCTCGTCTCGGCCGATCGGGTCTCCATCAAGGTCGCCTTCTGGCCCCTCCTCTCGAAACGCCTCGAAGTGCGCAGGCTCGTCCTCGACGGAGTGACGGTGACCGTCGAGCGCAACCCGACCGGCGCGCTCAACATCGACGACTTTCTCTCCGCGGGACAGCGGGACAGCGGCCCGGCGACGCAGACCGCGGCGGCGGCGCTGCTGGTCTCGCGCCTCGAGATCAACCGCGGCCGAGCCGCCTTCGTGGACCGAAAGATCGCTCCCGGGCAAACCGTGACGCTCGGTCTCGACGACCTGACCGGCCGGCTGACCGACATCGGCCCGTCTCAGGCGGCGCGCTTCGATTTCTCGGCGCGGTTTCTCGCCGACACCGGGCGCAACCTCACGCTCGGTGGAACGCTCGGCCCCCTCCCGGCCGAGGGGCCCGTCGGGGACGCTCCCCTCGACGCGCAGTTCTCCGCGAAGGGCCTCGCGCTGGCTCGCCTCGCTCCCTACGTCGGCGCGTTCCAGAACGCCGATCCGGGCTCGCTCTCTCTCGACGGCCGGGCCGCGGGAAAGGCGCTCGGCGCCGTCGCGCTCACCGGCAAGGTCGCGCTCGCGCCCGCCGGCACAACGTCGAGGATTCCGGCCGTCGACGGGACGTTCGCCGTGACCCTCGACTGGCCGAAAGGAACGCTCGCCGTCGGCCGATCGCTGTTCGACGTCGCGAAACTGCCCCTTGCGATCGAGGGTCGCGTGGACGACCTGCACCACACGCCGCGGGTGGACCTTCACGTCACGACGCCGGGCGACGTCGGCCTCGACGCCGTGACGGGCCTTCCGGGGATCGGCGCCCGCCTCCCGGACGGCGTTCGGCTCACCGGGCAAGTCCGGATCGATCTTCAGATCCAGGGGCCCGCATCGGACCTCGACGTCCAGGGCGCGACGGATGCGGCCCCGTTCGGCGTCAGCCTGGACGGCAAACCGATGCTGGCGGCGGCGTCGGTCCATGCCACGCTCGCGTCGCGCGGCAAGGCGCCCCTGTCCGGGCGCATCACGAGCCCCTCGGGGAAGCTGAAGGACGTGCCGTTCGAGACCCTGCGCGCGGACTGGACGTGGGACGCCGGCGCGCTCACGCTGTCGCCTTCCGCCGCCGTCTTCGGCGGCACGATCGGCGGACGCGTCGAAAGCGACTTCGCCCATCCGAAGACGGACTCGCGCCTGGCATTCGAGCTCAAGGGCGTGCACGCGCAGCCGCTCGTCGAGTCGGTCACACCGCTGCGCAACGTTCTCGCCGGGACCCTTAACGGCAAGATCGCGTTGTCGAGCCGCGGTCTCGGCTGGGACGCGATCTCGAAGACCGGCCACGGCAGCGGCCACATCGCCCTGACCGATGCGGACGTGAAGACCGCGCAGCTGATGCCCGAGGTCGCGCGGTCTTTGTCCGCCGTCGGAGGGGTCGCGGGTTTCCAGGTGCCGGCGAGCCTCGAGGACACGCGCTTCTCGACGCTGGAGACCTCGCTCGAGCTCGCGGGCGGGCGGGTGGCGACGCCCGATCTCGTGGCGTCGGGCCGCGACGTTTCGGTGTCGGCCAGCGGCTCACTCGGCCTCGACAAGACGCTCGCTTACCAGGGGCGGATCGTGCTCGGCCCCGCCGTCGTCAAGAGCCTCGGGAACGCGGGCCGCTCCATCGCGGATTCTTCGGGCCGCGTCGCCCTGCCCTTTCACGCGACCGGCTCGCTCAACGCGCCGAAGGTCACGATCGACGAGAGCGTGGTCGTCGACCTCGCCCGCCACCTCCTCGCGCGAAGGGCGCAGGAGAAGCTCGGCGGCGCTGCCGGCAAGGCCCTCGGGGACGCCCTCGAAGGCGGCGACGGAAAGAACGCGAACCCGCTCGACGTGCTCCAGCAGTTCCTGAAGGCCCCTGCCTCGACGCCGACTCCGGCGCCGCGCTGACCTACTGCCAGGGTTCGTCGGCCGTCGGCCCGTAGACCGACGGGACCCTGGCATCCGCCAGGCGGAGGTAGATCGTGAACTGGCCGCGGTGGTGGATCTGGTCGTGGAGCATCTGCCAGAGAAAGTCGTGCATCGGGATGTCCCCGATCTTCCCCGGCCCCGTGAAGAACTGGACGGGCCTCGCGAGGTCTTCGTCGGTCAGGTCCCTGAGAAGGGCGGTCGTCCTGGCGTGCCCTTCCTCGAACGCCGCCAGCACGTCGTTGAACGACGCGGGCACCGGCACGGGGGCCGGCGGCTTCGACCAGTCGAAGCCCGTCGTCAGCGCCTTCTGCACCGCGCCCTGCTCCTGCACGAACATCCACGCGAGCTCCCGCGCGGTCTTGCTCTTCGGGTGGGGGCGCAGCTCCGTCTTGTCCGGCGGGTGCGCGTGCAGCACGCGCAGCGTCTTGCGGTGCTCCTGCTCGTAAGTGTCGAGAAGGTGCTGCTTCAGGGTCGGGATCGACATCGCGCCTCCCTCGAAATGACCGCCGCCTCGACTCTATCGCCGTCCGCGCTTGGTACGATGCGGGCCGAGATCGGAGACTGCCATGAACCAGTCGTTCTCCGGAAAAGTTGCCCTGGTGGCGGGCGGCACGGGCGGGCTCGGCCGCTCCGTGAGCCTCGCCTTTCTCGGCGCCGGCGCCACGGTGGCCGTGACCTATCGCAAGCCCGAAGAATTCGAGGCGCTGCAGATGGCGGCCGCCGAATCCGACCGCGCCCGGCTCTCCGGCCACGCCGTGGACGTGACCGACGAGGCCGCCGTCCGACGCCTGCTCGACGAGCTGGTCTCGCAGCACGACCGGCTCGACGCGCTCGTGAATGCGGTCGGCGCCTACGCGGGCGGCAAGAAGCTCTGGGAAGCGGACCCGAAGGTCTTCGACCAGATGCTCCTGCTCAACCTGCGTTCGGGCCTCACGCTTTGCCGCGCGGCCGTTCCCGTCATGCTCATGAAGGGACATGGCGCGATCGTGAACGTGGCGTCGCGGTCGGCCGTCGTGCACGGCGCGGGGGAATCCGCCTACGCCCTATCGAAGGCCGCGGCCGTGGCGATGATCGATTCCCTCGCGGCGGACCTGAAGGGAACGGCGGTTCGGGCCAACTCCGTGCTTCCGAGCATCATCGACACCGAGGCCAATCGCAACGCCATGCCGAAGGCGGACTTCTCGAAGTGGCCGCGGCCCGACGACATCGCGCGCGTCATCCTCTTTCTCTGCAGCGACGACGCGAAGCTCATCCAGGGCGCGAGCATCCCGGTCTACGGACAGACCTAGGCTCCGGCCGCGCTGCTGGCCGGGGCCGGCTGTGAGCTACGATCCCGGTCCATGGTGCCGGCTCTCCTCCTGATCTTCACCCACGTCACCGTGATCGACACGGCAACGGGCACCGCGCGGCCGGACATGACGGTCGTGGTCGAAGGCGGCCGCATCCGGGACCTCGGGGCCGCCGCCAGCACCACGGTCCCGAGGGGAGCGCGGGTGGTCGACGGGTCGGGAAAGTTCTTGATCCCCGGCTTGTGGGACATGCACGTCCACACGTTTTTCGGCAACTGGGTGCCCGGCGGACGCGAGGTCACCCTGCCGCTCTTCATCGCCAACGGCGTCACCGGCGTGCGCGACATGGGAAGCGATCTCGACCCGATCCTCGCGGCGCGCCAGGACGTCTCGACCGGCACGCTGCTCGGGCCGCGCATGGTGATCTCGGGCCCGATGCTCGACGGGCCGAAATCGCAGTTCCCGGCCGCGATCAAGATCGCGACGCCCGAGGACGGCGGCCGCGCCGTGCAGATGCTCAAGGGCCGCGGCGTGGATTTCATCAAGATCCAGTCGTACGTGCCCCGCGAGGCGTACTTCGCGATCGCCGACGAATGCCGGAAACAGAAGATCGCGTTCGAGGGCCACGTGCCCGACGCGATCCGGGCATCCGAGGCCTCCAACGCCGGCCAGGCGAGCTTCGAGCACCTCATCGGGGTCTTCGAAGGCAGCTCGACCGCGGAAGACAGGTTCCTCGAGGGGCCGAAGGGGCCGGGCCCCTTCCTCGACACCTACGACGCCGCCAGAGAGGCCGCGCTCATACGGCTGCTCGCGAAGAACCGGACCTGGCAGTGTCCGACCCTCTTCTGGGAACGCGGGCAATGGCTCGTGGACGCCATCGACGTCACGAAGGACCCGGACGCCCGGTATGCGCCGGCGTCGTGGCGCGAGAAGACGTGGCCCACGTTCGCCGCCGGCATCATGAAGGACCTCGATACCGATCCGCTGCCGGTCCGGCAGAAGTTCGTCGAGCACGAGCTCGCGATCGTCCAGCGGCTCGACCAGGCCGGCGTCCCGTTCCTGGCGGGAACCGACACACCGGCCGGCGTGGACGTGATCCCGGGCCCGAGCCTCCATCGCGAGCTCGAGCGCTTCGTCGCGGCTGGCTTCACGCCGGCCCGCGCCCTGCAGACCGCGACGATCAACCCGGCGAAGTTCATGGACAAGCTCGCCGACTTCGGGACGATCGAGAAGGGCAAGGTCGCGGACCTCGTCCTGCTCGACGCCAACCCGCTCGACGACATCCGTAACACCCGCCGGATCGCCGCGGTCGTCGCCAACGGCCGCTACCTGCCGCGCGCCGACCTGGATAAGATCCTCGCGGACGTCGAGGCGTACGGGAAGACGCACTAGGGAAGATTGGGCGCGCGGTCGGCGCGGGGTTACGCCAGTCCCGCGCCCTCGGGGCCGGCGCGCGAGCTCTCCTCGGACTGGAGGGTCTTCTCCTCCCGCGTGGCATCGGCAAGCCCGCCCTTGCCCCGTGGGAACCACGCGAGGCCGGCGGCGAGGACGAGCCCGAGCAGCACGATGGCGGACCCGAGGCTCAGGCGGATGCCCTCCACGAAGTCGCGATCCGCCGCGGCCAGGATGGCGGCTTCGGTCGCCGGATCCATGTGGTGAATCGGCCGGCCGGGCCCGATCTCGGCCGCGTAGGCCCGCGGGTTGGCGTCGCCGATGATCCTGGCAGCGACCTCGCGGCGCTCCACCGGATCCGGAATCGCCGAGGCCAGGTGCGCGCCGAGGGTCGCCGTCAGCGATGCCGCGAGCACCGAGCCGAGAACGGCGAAGCCGACGGTCGAGCCCAGAGCGCGCTGCGCGCTCATGATGCCCGACGCCATGCCGGCGCGCTCGGGCGGGACGGCGGTCATCGCGAGCGAGGTGATCGGCGTCAGGCAGAGGGCGCTGCCGAGCGACGACAAGACGAGGCCGACGACGACGACCGGCGTGCTCTGTCCCAGCCCGGCGATCAGGACGCCGAATCCCAGGACCTGCGAGGCGAGCCCGAGCAGGATCAGGCGCCGCGAGCCGACCACGCCCATCAGGTGGCCGGCCCGCAGGGACACCAGCGTGCACGTCGCGCTGTAGGGCAGGAGCAGGAGCCCGGCCTGCGTCGGCGAGAAGCCGCGCACGTTCTGCAGGTACTGGGTGATGACGAGCAGCATCCCGTACACGGCGAAGAGCACCGTGAAGATCGTGACGATGGCGAGGGCGTACGTCCGGTCGCGGAAAAGCGTCAGGTCCATCATCGGATCCGCGCTCGCGCGCTCGACGGCGACGAAGGCGGCCAGCGCCGCGACGGCCACGCCGAAGAGAGCCAGGATCTCTGCCGACAGCCAGCCCGAGCGCGGCCCCTCGATCACGGCGTATGCGAACGCTCCGACCGCGGCGACGAAGAGCAGCTGCCCCGGCACGTCGAAGCGGCGCGGACGCTCGTCGCGCGACTCCTCGACGAAGCGCCAGGTCAGCGCGAGGACGGCGAGGCCGACCGGCACGTTGACGAGAAAGATGATGCGCCAGCTGCTGTGCTGCACGAGAAAGCCGCCGAGCGTGGGCCCGATCGCCATCGCAGTCGATGCGATCGCCGTCCAGATGCCGATCGCCCAGGCCTTCTGCTTCGGGTCAGGGAACCCGGCGCTGACGAGAGCGAGCGACGTCACGTTGACCGTCGCGGCCGCGACGCCCTGGATCGCCCGGGCGGCGTTGAGCACGTCGAGCGAGTGCGCCATCCCGCACGCGACGGAAGAGGCCGTGAAGAGCGCGATGCCGGTAAAGTAGAGCCTGCGCCGGCCGTACATGTCCGCCAAAGTGCCGGCCGACATGATCGCCACGGCCATGCCGAGGCTGTATGCCGTGACGACCCATTGCAGCCCGGATTCGCCGACCTGGAAATCCGTCTGGATCGACGGCAGCGCGACGTTCACGATCAGCGCGTCCAGAAAAATCATGAACAGCCCAAGGCCCGTCGCCGCGAGGGTGAAACGCTGGGTTCGGTTCATTCGGCTCTCACGCAGGGCGTTGGCGGCAAGCTTCTCACAGGCAACGCCACGGTAACGGTGTCCTGAAGGTGGTGGATTCGCTGAGCGAGGCCGACGGTGGTACGCCGTGACGAGGGTAGAATCCTCCCCGACTTAACGGCGAACATATGTCCGACTTGATCCCATCCTGGGGTTGCTTCGGCTTGGTCCTCCTGGTCCTTCCAGTTTGGGCCCTGCGAGAAGCCCTGCGCAGCCGTCGGCGAGCGGAACAGGCCGAGGGACAACTCGACGGTCTTCGAACACGTCTGGACATGCTCGAGCGGCACTTGATGGAGCTGCGTCGTGATCTTCGCCTGACCGGTTCGCAGCCGTCGCCGGCTCCAGCTCCAGCGGCGGCGAGAGCTCCTGCGGACCTACCACGAACGGAAGAGCTGCCCGATGTGCCACTCGTGAGCGCCCAGGCGCGCGGACCAAGAATCGACCCTCCAGCCTCAATACTCCCCGCACAGCGAGAAACGGCGGCATCCCACGCGTCTCCTCCGACCCTCACCCGGCCGCCGGCACCCCCGTCCGCGGCCTTCGACTGGGAAAACTTCATCAGCGTGCGCGCGTTCGCATGGCTCGGCGGAGCGGCGCTCTTTCTCGGCGCCGCGCTCTTTCTCCAGTACTCGATCCAGCACGGACTCATCTCGCCGGCGATGCGCGTCGCGATCGGGCTCGTCGTCGGATCCGCGGCTCTGGTCTGGGGCGACTCCCTCAGGGCGCGCTCAATGTGGGCGGGCCAAGCGACTTCAGGCGCTGGCGTCGGCGTGCTCTACGCGTCGCTGTTCGCCGCCCACGCGTTGTACCAGCTCCTCGGCACGACGGCGACGTTCGGAGCCATGGCGCTCGTCACGGTCGTGGCAGGCCTACTGGCCGTCCGCCGCCAGGCTTTCGTTCTGGCGGTCATCGGTCTCGTTGGAGGATTCCTGACACCGATGCTCCTCGCGACCAAAGAAGATCACCCGCTCGGACTCCTCGCCTACGTCCTGCTTCTCGACGTCGGAGTGCTCGCCATCGCCCGCAAACGCGCATGGATGGCGCTTTCTCTTCTGGGCCTCGCCGGCTCGGCCGTGCTGTACGCGGCCTGGGCCTCGGCGCACCTGGACGCCCAAAAACTCCCCTACGCCCTCGGCGCCGCGGTCATCCTCGGCGGACTCTTCGTTCTTGGCGCCGACGATGAGGCACGAGAGCACAAGGGGGAGGGCCTCGCCCGGGCCACTCCGCTCCTCGCCTCCCTGGCTCCGTTCGTCGTGGCGCTCGCGATCTCCGGTGAGTCGACCCTTGCAGTCTCGCCGGTTTTCCTCGTGCTCTACCTGCTCATCCTGACGGTCCAGGCGTTCCTGATTTCGCGGCACCTCGACGCGCCCGCCCTCGTGCCTGCCGCAGCCGGCGTGTCGATGCTGTCTCTCATCTTTCGGATGGCCCCTGACTTGTTTCCCTCGCACCGGGACACCACACTCGCGCTCTTCGCCCTCATCCCGATCACCGTGTTCGCGATGTGGCTCATCAGCCGGACATCGGCGAAGGCCGCGGTCTATCGAATGAGCGCCGCAATTGCCCTCTTCGGATCTCTCGGCGTCATTTTTCGAGCCCTCGATATTGAGCCGCCCAAGGAGCCGATCGTTGCTCTGTGGGTCTTTGGCGCGCTCAACGCCTCCGGTTTGCTGGTCCTCGGCGCGATCCTCTTCTCCGGCGCATGGATTCTCGTCAGCCAGGGCTTCCTCCTGGTCTGCCTGCTTTCGTTGGCAATCTTGCGGTTCGAAACGGCTCGGCTCGGTGAGTTTCTACCGTTCATCCTGATCCCGGTCATCGTCTTTTGGAGCCTTCCCTTCCTGACGCGGCGTTTTCGTTCCGACCACCTGGCCTGGCTGTCGGCGGGCGTCGCCCCCATCGCGCAGTTCTCCGTGCTGTATGCATTGGCGAGACCGGTCTGGGGGACCGACCGTCTCGGCATTGCCTCGGTCGTCTTGGGCGCGCTCGCGTTTGTCGCGCTGCGGAGCTCGCTGCGGCTGAACGCCGACGACGCCGAAGACAGGCGCTTCACCGCGGCCCTCTTCGGCGCGGTGACGCTCCTCTTTCTCACGGCCGCGATCCCGATCCTTCTCGATAAGCAGTGGATCACGGTTGCGTGGGCTCTC
>DATMNJ010000270.1:0-8159 GCA_035569175.1 Thermoanaerobaculia bacterium
GAACGCGTCGAACCCGGGCCGGCCCCATGACCTCCGAACGGCGCGGCATCCTGCTCGTCGCGGCGGCGGCGCTGCTCTGGTCGACCGGCGGCATCGGAATCAAGTGGCTCGCCGAGCCGCCCCTGAAGATCGCCTTCTACCGCTCGGCGACGGCCGCGGTGGCGCTCTTCGTCATTTTCCGCCCCCGCGTCTGGCGCTGGACGCCGGCCTTCCTGGTGGGAATCGGAAGCTACGCCGCATGCCTGACGACCTTCGTGTTCGCCACGAAGTGGACGTCGGCGGCAAACGCGATCTTCCTGCAGTACTGCGGCGTCGTCTGGGTGCTCCTCCTGTCGCCGCTCGTCCTCAAGGAACCCTTCCACCGGCGCGACGCCATCGCCGTGGCGGTGGCCTTCGTGGGAATGCTGCTCTTCTTTCTCGGACGGTTCGAGTCGCGCGGGTATGCGGGCGAGCTCACCGCGCTCGCGTCGAGCGTCTTCTTCGCGATCCTCGTCCTCGCGCTGCGCCGTGAGCGGGGCGGCGGCGCCGAGGCCGTCGTCACTTACGGCAACGTGCTCGCCGCGCTCGCCCTTTTTCCCTTCGTCCGGTCGGACCTGGCCGTCACCGCGCAGTCCGCGCTCGTCCTGACCTTTCTCGGCGTCCTGCAGATCGGCGGGGCCTACGCGCTCTTCGTCGCCGGCCTGCGGTACATCACGGCCACGCAGGCCTCGCTCGTCGGAATGCTCGAGCCCGTCTCGAACCCGATCTGGGTCTTCCTCGTCCTCGGCGAGCGTCCCGGCCCCTACTCGATCGTGGGCGGGGCGATCGTCCTCGGCGCCATCGCCTGGCGGACGGTGACGAGCGGACCGGCCGTGGCGACTCCCCCGCCTCCCGACTGACCACCCGCGGCCTACTTCTCGACGCGCACCAGCGACAACGACGCGATCCCGTCTCCCCGGCCGAACGCCGCCGCGATGACGTTGCCCCGGAAGGCCGGCCGGCGGTCCACGACCTCCCACCGCATCGGGAGTCCCTCGAGACGGGACTCATCGTTCGTCCACATCACGACGAATCCCTTGTCGTGTCCGAGGCTTTCGGGCAGCCGCGCCGCGTCCGCGATCATCGTCCAGTCGAAGCCGGACGCGAACGCGATGCTGTTGTAGTTGTTGCCGTACAGAAATCCGTCGCAGCCCGTGGAGCACTCGGCGCGGACCCGGGCGCCCCACTCGGGCAGAGGATCCCATCGGCCGAGGCCGAGGTCGAGGTCCTGCAGCGCCGCCAGCAGCAGCCCTGCCGCGAGGACGACGACGAAGGGCAGGCGGGGGTTGTCCGGGCGCCCCGCGGCGGAGGCCAGCGCGGCACAGAGCGCCGCCAGCCCGAGGCCGAGAAGGACGCCCTGGCCGCGGGAGCCCGAGAGCTCCGACAGGCGCGGGGCCGCGCGAGCGACGAGGACGAGGCCCGCGAGGGCGGCGAGGGCGCCGACGGCCCAGCCGCCCCGGCGCCACTTCAGCACGGCGGAGCCGCGGGCGTCGAGACCCTCGCCGACGAGCGCGGCGGCGGCCGGCAGCACGGTCACGAGATACACCTCGCGCTTCATGACCAGGGCCGACCAGAAGACGAGTCCGAAGAAAAACCAACCCAGGAAGACGCTCGGGCGGCGGCGCCCGAAGATCGCCGCGGGAAGCAGGAGCGCCCAGGGAAACGCGCCCCACGCCAGGATCCCCAGGTAGTAGAGCGGTCCCCGCGACATCTGCATGAAGCGGGGTGTCGCCCCGCGCAGGAACTGGTTCTCCCAGTAGAAGACGCGCCAGAACTCGGATCCCAGGCGCCGGTCCATGGCGACGTGCCACGGCGCCACGAGCGCGCCGAGCGCCGCGGCGGCCCAGGCGCCGCGGGCCCAGGCGCGCAGCGGGCGGGCGCGGTCGAGGAGGAGGCCGGCCGCGACCGCGCCCACGGGGAGCGCGATGCCGACCAACCCCTTGGCGTAGAACGCGAGCGCGAGTGCGGCTCCCGCGAGGATTCCGGAGCGGGCGTCGGAAACGCCTTCGCTGCGGCAGGCGGCGTCGAGGGCGAGGATCGCGAGGGCGAGGGCGAGCGTCAGGAACGCGTCGGCCGCGAACGTCAGCGACACCGTGAGGAATTGAAACGAAAAAACGAGGACGAGGCCGGCCAGCGCCCCGGCCCGGGCTCCCGCCCGGCGCCTCACCCATGCCGCGATCAGGAGCGCCGTCCCAAGGCCGGCGAGCGCCCCGGGGAGCTTGGAGGCGAACACCGAGACCCCGAGGACCCGGTAGCCCGCCGCGAGGATCCAGAAAGTCAGCGGCGGCTTGTCGAGAAAGGGCCGGTTCTCCCAGTAGGGAACCAGAAGATCCCCGGTCGCGGCCATGCGCACCGGAGGGCTGGCATACATCGCCTCGTTGCCCCGCTGCAGGTGCGCACCGCCGAGGCGCGCGAGGTAGAGCCACGCGCCGAGCAGGGCCGCCGTCAGGGCGAGCGCGCGAGAAACCCGGTCGAAGGAGGGGCGGGCCTCGCCGGTCGTCATTGCGGCAGGTCGAACTCGCGGCGCAGGCTCTCGCCGTCGGCGTCGAGCGCCGGCGGGAAGCGCAGGCGCCGCTCGGCGCCCGCGACGCGGATCGGGGACGCGACGAAGCGCACGCCCTGCGCCTCGAGAACGCTGCCGAGGGCGCGGGCCGTCTCGGACTGCAGCGCCTCGAGCGGACCCCGCACCGGCCCGACCGGGATCCCGGCCGCCCGACAGCGGAGCAGCCAGGTCTCGCGTGTTTCGCGCCGGAGGATCGCGGAGAGCTCGCCCTCGAGCGCCTCGCGTCCGGTCACGCGCGCGTCGTTGGACGCATACGGGCCCGCGCCCGCCCACTCCGGGCGGCCGACCAGGACGGCGAGGCGTTCGAACTGGCGGTCCGTTCCCACGGCGAGGACGAACGCCCCGTCGGAGGCGTCGAAGGCCCGGTACGGGACGATCTGCGGGTGGGCATTGCCGTGGCGCGCCGGCTCCTCGGCGAGCAGCAGCGCCGACTGGGCCACGTTGATGAGCGAGGCCAGGGTCGCGGAGAAGAGGTCGGTCTCGACGTGGCTGCCGCGCCCCGTGCGCTCGCGCGCGGTCAGCGCCGCCAGGACGCCGATCGCCGTGTAGCAGCCGGCGATGAGGTCCGACACGGCCACGCCGACCTTCGTCGGGCCGCCCTCGGGCGTTCCGGTAATCGCCATCAGGCCCGCACCCGCCTGTGCGAGCAGGTCGAAGCCGGGCGCGGAAGCGTCCGGGCCGCTGCGCCCGAACCCCGTGATCGAGGCCGTGGTGAGGCGCGGATTCGCGGCGCGGAGCGCGTCGAGCGAGATTCCGAATCTCTCCAGGCCGCCCGGCGGAAAATTCTCGACGAGCACGTCCGCTCGAATGGAGAGCCGCCGCACCGCCTCGGCGCCGGCCGGAGTCGCGAGGTCGAGGGCGATGGACTCCTTGTTCCGGTTGACGGAGAGGTAGTACGCCGAGAGCCCCGACTCCGCGTGATACGGCGGGCCCCAGCCGCGCGTCACGTCGCCGTCCTCGGGATGCTCGACCTTGATGACGCGCGCACCGAGGTCGCCGAGCATCATCGTGCAGTACGGCCCGGCGAGGACGCGAGACAGGTCGAGGACGAGAATGCCCTCGAGGGGCGAGCTCACCTCTGCGCGGCGGGCCGGGGCCGCCACCCGAGCGGGCCGGGAAGGAAGTGGAAGAGGCCGATCGGCGAGACCTCCACGTCTTCGACCCGCTTCGCCATCGCCCAGTACTGCTCGGCGCCCCACAGGAAATCGGCCGGCGGGTCGGCGGCGAAGAGCCGCGCCACCTGCCGGTACATGTCGAGTCGCCGGGCCGGGTCGAGCTCGGCGCGGGCGGCCTCCATCACGCGGTCCGCCTCGGCGTTCTTGTAGAAGCCGAGGTTGTCGCCGCCCTCCGGCCACTGGCGCGAGTCGTAGTAGGGATACGGGTCCAGATTCGGGGGATAGAAAACGCGCCCGTAGAAATCGGCGTCGAACTCCCCCTTCTGGGAGCGCTCCGAGTAGGCGGCCCACTCGAGGGCCCGCACCTCGAGCTCGACGCCGACCTTCTCGTACGCGGCGCGAAGGATCTCGCTGACTTGCCCGTAGATCGCCTGGCCCGAAGGCTGAAGCAGCTCGATCGAGGCCTTCCTTCCGCCCTTGCGTCGGATCCCCCCTGGCCCGACTTTCCAACCGGCCTCGTCGAGCAGCCGGGCACTCTCGGCGGGGTCGTAGGACGGCGGCGCGAGGCCCGGGGCGTTCTCGGGAACTCCCGGCGGATAGGGACCCGAGGCGAGGGTCGCGCCATCCGGAGGGTACAACCGCCGGGCGGCCTCCTCCCGCGGCCACGCGTGGGCGAGGGCCACGCGCACGCGCGGGTCGGCGAGGAAGGGATGGCGGCAGTTCCAGAGAAGCATCGGCAGCACGAACTGCGGCGCCTTCAGGATGCGGAAGCGCTCGAGGAACGCCGGCGTCGCCCGCGCCGTAAGCGTCTGGTCGCGCGTCAGCCGGAACTCGTCGAGCTCGCCCCGCAGGCCGGCCTTGTAGCGCACGGCCCCGTCCGGGATGACGCGGAAGACGATCTCGTCGAAGCGCCCGTCGGAGTTGGCGGCTCCATCGCGGCGCACGAGCTTCACTTTTTCGTTCGACTCCCAGGCCTCGAGCCGGTACGGGCCCGTCCCGACGGGATGCCGCGCGGTCTCCGCCGCGTCTTTCGCGCGGCCGAACGCGGCCGCGGACACGATCTGCAGCGTGAAGGCGTACATCCGTTCGGCGTAGGGCTTGCCGAAACGCAGCCGCACCGTCGCCGGATCCGGCGTCTCGATCGCGACGAGGTCCTCGTAGGCCGCACGCCACGTGGGAGCGGGGAGCTTCGGATCGCGCATCCGCTCGACGGTGAACCGCACGTCGTCGGACGTCACGGGCTGCCCGGTCTCCCAGGTGTATCTGGGGTCTAGGTGAAACTCGAAGGTGAGGCCGTCCGGCGACTCCGTCCAGGAGGCCGCGAGCGCCGGCACGGGCTTGCGGTGGGCGTCGATGCCGACGAGCGGCCGATACAGCATCTCGTCGACGAGCAGGCCGGGGTCTTCCGTGCTCGTCGTCGGATCCAGGCTCGCCGGATCCCCGAGCAGGTGTCGGACCAGCGTCGTCCGGGTCGTGGGAGTCTCGCCGGACCGGCCGCACGCGACGACCGCCAGAACGGCGAAGGCGGCCAGGAAACGCGAAAGACCCTTCATCGGCGACTCTCGACAGAATAGCATCCCCGTTCGTGGCGACCGTCGTTCTGGACATCGAAACCGCGGGTCATTCGTGGGACTCGCTCGACGACGCGCAGAAGACCTACCTTCGCAAGAACGCGCGGACCGACGAGGAAAAGCAGCGCCTCCCCGAAATGCTTTCCCTCTGGCCGTTGACGGGCAAGATCATCGTCGTCGCGATGCTCAACTCCGAGACGGGGCGCGGGCGGATCTGGTACGAGAAAGCGGACGGCCGGACCGAGGAGACCTCCGCCGACGGCCGCTTCAAGTTCGTCGGCGACTCGGAGCCCGTGTTCCTGGCCGAGTTCTGGAAGGCGATGCGCCGCTTTCAGCGGTTCGTGACCTTCAACGGGCGGGGATTCGACGGCCCGTTCCTGATGCTGCGCAGCGCTGCCCTCGGGATCCCGGCGACGCGCAACCTCGTCGGGTACCGCTACGCCCTCCGGCCGCACACGGACCTGCTCGAGGCCATCACGTTCTTCGGCGCCTCCCGCAAGTGGAACCTCGACTTCGCCTGCAAGGCCTTCGGCGTCGAGAGCCCCAAGGAACAGGGCATGGACGGGTTCTCGGTCGGCCCGTACTACCGCGCGGGGCGCATCCGGGAAATCGCCGCGTACTGTCGGAGAGACGTCGAGGCGACCGCAGGTCTCTTTCAGAAGCTCGAGAAGACGCTGCTCCCGGCGCTGGAAACCCGCTGAAATCGAGGCCCGGCGGCGCTATGCTACGATTCCGCCAAACGTGAATTGATGGTACCCGAGAGGCTGACGGAGCATTCCATGAGCCGCATACCGGCCAACGAAAGGGCGTCCGAGCGCATCCGCATCGGCGCGCCCGCGACCCTCAAGTGGGGCGAGCAGGAGCTCACGGGCTTCGTGGAGGTCGTCAACCTCGGCGGGATGTACGTGGCCACCCAGCGGGTGCCTCAGCCCCAGATCGGCGACTACGTCGAGCTCGTGTTTTCACTCCCCGGCGACAACCGGAGTTTCCGCGTGCGCGGAAACGTGGTCTTCCTCGACGGAATCCAGGGGAGCGAGCCCAAGCGCCCCGGCTTTGGGGCCCGGTTCGAGCGGCCGCCGGTCACGCTTCTGGACGCGATCCGAAACCTCAACCGGGACCACTGACGCCCGTTCGCGTCAGTCGGCCTTGGCCAGCGACTGGGTCATCGTGTCGAAGAGGAAGCTGATCGTCGCGTCCGCCTCCGTCTGAGCGCCGGAGCCCTGCGCGGCGACCGTCATCGGCGTGACGCCGGTGAAGTCCCAGCGGACGAGGATCGTCCCGTCCGCCTCCCGAATGACGAGACCGAGGGCCTTGACGGTCGGGGCTCCCGTCGCGGTCGCGCTGTTGAGCCAGTCCTGGAGGCGGTTGAGCCCCTGCTGGGTCACGGAGATGGACAGAATCCGCTGGTCGGGCGAATAGGCCGTGTTGAGCTGCCGGGAGTCGGTGCGCGACACGGTGCTGTGGTTGAAGTTGACCTGGTAGCCGATGACGCCGGCGGTCACGACCCCGTCCACGAAGAACTGGTAACTCTGCTGGCGGGGATCCACCGTTTGCGCGGGAAGCGCGAAGGCGGTCAGCGAGACGGCGGCGATGAGAACGGCGATGCGAAGTCGGGTCATTGTGTTCCTCCCAAGAGCCTCGAGGTCCAAAGCCTAGCATTTTCGGCCGCCGGCCTGCGGCCACTGGAATTCGGGCGCTCCCGGCGTGCAACGGTAAGAACGCTCTCCTTCGACCCGAGGTTACACGTTGACTGCCGGCGCTCGACTGTTGACTAATACGCACCCATGACCCCCGACGACATCGCTCCCGAATTTCGCTCCCACGCCAAGGACTACGCCAGACCCGCCCCGATCGAGGGCGTGCGCGTGCACCGCCTGACCCGCTTCACCGACGACCGCGGCTTCTTCCTCGAGATCTTCCGGTCGAAGGCGAATCACCCGGCGAGCAAGGAGCTCGCCGACTTCTTCCAGGGCGTTCCGGTGGCGCAGATGAATTACTCGATCGTGGACGCCGAGGGCCACATCAAGGGCCTCCACTACCACCTGAAGCAGGACGACATCTGGTTCGTGCCTCCTCCGTCCAAAGCGAAGTTCGTTCTCTTCGACGTCCGCAAGAGCTCCCCGACATTCGGGAAGACCCAGGTCATCGCCGCCGGCGGAGGCCAGGACGTCCTCGTGCGCATCCCCGCGGGCGTGGCTCACGGCTACCGTCCCCTCACCAACCCGTGCGCCCTTCTCTACTTCGTGACGGAGACCTTCGATCCCGCCGCGCCCGACGAGCTCCGGATCGCCTGGGATCATCCCGCGGTCAAGGACCTCTGGGCCGTGCCGAACGGGTAGGAAGCCGGGACGGAGGAACGGGCGGCCGGTGACCGACTACCCCGCGCCCCCCGCCAGCCGCGTCATTTGCCCTTCGTCGAGCGAATAGCGCACCCAGTCCTTCGACGGCTCGCCGCCGAGGCGGCGGTAGAACCGCATCGCATTCACGTTCCAGTCGAGGACGAACCAGTCGATGCGCACGGCCTTGCGGGCCACGCCTTCGCGGGCGAGCGCGGCCATGAGGGCTTCGCCGACGCCTCCCGAGCGCGCCGTCTCCGCAACGACGAGATCCTCGAGAAAGAGGAAGGGGCGGGCTCGGAACGAGGAGCCCAGACCCTCCCAGAAGATCGCGATGCCCTCGATCCGTCCGCCGAGCTCGGCGACGAGAGCCTCGATCTTCTTCTCGTCGAAGATCATCGCGCCGACGCGGGCGGCCTCGGCGTCGTCGGGCGGCGTCATCCGCTCGAACCGGGCGAGCTCGCGCTGCAGCTCGACGATCCGGGGCCAGTCCTCGCGCCGCGCGCGCCGGACCCGCGCGCCTTCCGCGGTCACCGCGCGGCCGCGATCTTCTTGA
>DATMNJ010000271.1:0-13575 GCA_035569175.1 Thermoanaerobaculia bacterium
CGCGTCGACCTCGAGCTGCGTCCGGAAGGCTGCATGGGCCACCGCCATCACGAGGCCGGCCGCCATCCCGTGTCCCGACGCGTCGCCGAAGAGCACCGCCAGGCGCCCGTCGGGCAGCGAGACGAAGTCGTAGATGTCGCCGCCGACCATGTTCGCGATCTCGTTGTGGGCGCCGAGAGCGAGGCCGGGCGGCCGCGGGAGGACGCGCGGAATGAGGCTCGCCTGGAGCTCGCGCGCGAGCTCGAGCTCGTCGCGGTAGTTGATCTTGTCCACGAGCTCCATGGCGAGCAGCAGCAGGAGAAGCAGCGACGACGCCGTGAGAAAGCCGCTGTCGAAATCCACGCGGTACGACACGGTCCGATGCTCGCCGTGATGGGTTGTCTCCTCCTGGTGCTCGAAGGACGGCGCGAACATCGTGAGGAGGAAACAGGCGAGCACCGCGAGGAAGACGACGCGGCGGGCCGGAGCGAGGCGGGACGCCAGGCCGAAGAGGACGCTGTTGGCCGTCTTGAACCACCGCTTCCAGCGCCGCGGCTCGCGGTCGATCGCTTCGCGGTCGTCGGCGGTTAGCTTTTCCTTGGCGCGCCGCCATTCCTGGGAATACAGGCCGGCGATGTCCGCGCGGCTCACGTCGCGAAACGTGGAGCCCAGCAGCTCCTTCCAGGTCCGGCGTCCCGACGGCATCGTGTCCTCTCTGGATCTACGGCGCCGAGCCCCGAAAGTTCGCTCGCCCTCGCGGGCGTTAAAGGCCCAGCAGGGCCAGCTCGTCGAGCAGGCTGGCGATCCGGGGATGCGTGGCGAGCTCCTTGTAGAGCCAGCCGTGCCGCTCCTTGAGATCCTCCACGTGCGTGCGGAGGGCGGCGACGTCCTTCGATGCGGCGGCGGCCCGGACGCGTTCGATCGCCTCGCGAGACGCGTCGTCGAGCTTCGGTTCGACCTTCGCGCGCAGCGCGTCGAAGGAGGCCTGGACGCGCGAGGCGTGGTCGTCGGGCGGCTGTTCGGCCATCGCCCGTCAGCCTATCAAAGGAGGGAGGCGAGCTGCGCGAGCGAGTCGAGCGTGGCGTCGGGGCGGACGCCCGAGCGCGCGGCGTCTTCCGAGCGAAACTTCCCGGTCCGCACGAGGACGCCCAGCATTCCGGCGCCCTGGCCGCCGCCGACGTCGGACTCGAGGTCGTCGCCGATGACCGCGGCTTGTCCGGCCGCGACACCGAGCGCGGCGAGCGCGGCCGTGAAAAACGCCGAGGCGGGCTTGCCGGCCAGAAAGGCCTCGCGCCCCGACGCGTACTCGAGGGCGGCGGCGAAGGCGCCGAGGTCGAGCATGAAGCCGTCGGCGCCGCGCCAGTACCGGTTGCGCGCGAGCGTGACGAACTCCGCGCCCGAGAGCAGGTGCCGGAACGCCCGGTTCAGGCGCGCATAGGTCAGGCCGTCGCCCAGGTCGCCGAGGACCACCGCCTGCGGATGCTCCGCGTCCTGGGTGATCCCGGGAAAGTCCTCGAGCAGGGCCGGAGCGACGAGCAGATCGCAGCGGGTCAGGCCCTGCCGGACCAGATGGGCGTGCGCCGCCCGCGGAGCGGTGAAGATGCGCTCGGGGTCCACGGGCAAGCCCATCGCGGCGAGCTCGCGCACGATGGCCGACCGCGGGCGGCCCGTCGTGTTGGTCACGAACCGGTGCGGGACGCCGCGCGCTTCGGCCGCGGCGAGCGCCTCCACGGCGCCGGGGATCAGGCGCTTGTCCTGGTACACCGTGCCCTCGAGGTCCACGAGGAGCGCGCGGACGCGCGAGAGCGGACGCGTCATGAAGCGGCGGTCATCCTCTCGTAGAGGGTCAGGAGCGCCTGCGTGCCGTCCTCGCTGCGGCCCTGCGCCTCGAGCGCCGACAGGAGCTGGTGAACGAGCGCCGTGCCGGGCAGCGCGACGCCCTTCTCCCGCGCGGTCTTCAGGACGATCGCGAGGTCCTTCTGCTGGTGCTTGATGGCGAAGGCGGGCTTGAAGTCCCGGTCCATCATCTTCTTGCCGAGCACGTCGAGCATCCACGAGCTCGCGGCGCCGCCCATCAAGGCCTCGTGGAGCGCCGGCATCGGGAGGCCCGCCTTCTGCGCGAAGGCCATCCCCTCGGCCACGGCGAGCAGCGTGTTCGCGACGACGATCTGGTTGACGGCCTTTCCGAGCTGACCCGAGCCGGAGGGGCCGAGGTGCGTGATGCGCTTGCCCATCGCGGCGAGGACCGGCCTCGCGCGCTCGAGGGCCGCGGCGTCGCCGCCGACGAAGAACGTGAGGGTGCCCTCGGCCGCGCCCTTCTGCCCGCCCGACACCGGCGCGTCGAGGAAGCTCACGCCGGCGCCGGCGAGCCGCTCTCCGATCGAGCGGGCGGCCTCGGCGGCGATCGTCGAGCAGTCGATGACGATCGTGCCGGACGCGGCGCCGCGGACGGTACCGTGCGGCCCGAGGTGGACCTCTTCGACCTCCGGAGAGTCCGGCAGGCACGAGACGACGACGTCGCTGACGCGCGCGACCGCCTCCGGCGTGTCGAAGGCCTTCGCACCGAGCTCGCCGGCCAGAGCCTGGGCCTTCGAGACCGTACGGGTCGAGAGGGCAAGCGGGAACCCGGCCTTCGCGAGGTTTCGCGCCATGCCCATGCCCATCGTGCCGAGACCGACGAATCCCACCCTGAGCGCCATGTGTGTTGCCTCCCCGGCGGGGGGATTGTAGATGCGGGGAAACGGTGGTATCATGTTACCGTGGTAACAAAGACACAGTCTCCTCGCCATCGCCGGGCGTCCCGGCACGTGATCGAGCGGGTCCAGACGGGGGTGCGGATGGAGAAGCGCCTCGTCAAAGTGCTCAAGGCTCTCGCGGAGTTGAAGGACATGTCGCTCGGCGACCTTCTCGAGGGCGTCTGCCTGCACGCATTCGATGGGAGGCTTCCGTTCAGCGAGGAGACCCGCAGGAAGATCGCGGAGATCAAACGGGTCTACGGGCTCGACCTCGACGCGAGCGCGAGCCATCAGCTGATCGAGAAGGCCGATGGCCGGGGATAGCGGACGTCGGCGGGCGTTGCGCATCTTCGCGGCCGCCCGGGTTGTCCTGGCCCTGCTGCTCGGTGGCGGCGCGGTGCTCTTCCTGGTCCATGGCCGGGGTCACTTCGCGCGCCTGGGCCTGCCGGACTCGGGACGGGTCGCGCTCGCCTGCGCGGAGATCGCAGCGGCCGCGCTCTTCGTCTTCCGCCGCACGATGCCGGCCGGAGCGGTCGGGCTCCTCATGGTCCTCGCGTGGGCCGCTGGCCTTCACTTCGGCGTGCGCGAGCCGGCCGCGGGCCTCTACGTGGACATGGTCCTGGTCGCCGTCGTCGCCCACGCGGAGCAGATCTTCGTCCGCGATTGAGAGAGGATTGGTCCTCGGAGGGGCCGATGAGCACAGAGGTCGTCGTCACCGAGGTCGGAACCGGGCTGGAACAGCGGATCGAGACAGGGCGGCACGTCCTGGCTTCGGATGAACCGGTCTCCTCCGGCGGCGCGGATGCCGGACCGGACCCGTATGCGCTTCTGCTCGCTGCCCTCGGCGCGTGCACGTCCATGACGCTGAGGATGTACGCGAATCAGAAGCAGTGGCCGCTCGAGGGCGTCTCGATTCGCCTGTCGCACGAACGCATCCACGCCCGCGACTGCGCCGACTGCGAGACGAAGGACGACGCCCTCGTCTCGAGAATCCGGCGGGAGATCTCGCTCGCCGGGCCGCTCTCGGAGGAGCAGAGGCAGCGCCTCTTGCAGATCGCCGAGCGCTGTCCCGTGAATCGGTCGCTGATGGGACCGAAGGAAGTCGTGACGCGTCTGGTTACGTGACGTCGATCCCTTCGACGTGCGGCGCCAGCGCTTCCGCCTGGAGTTCCCTGAGTTTCTTCAACCCCTTGCGCGCCAGGGCGAGCAGCTCCGTCAGTTGCTCCTCCGAGAACGGGCGCCGCTCCGCCGTGCCCTGGATCTCGACGAACGCGCCGGAGGCGGTGGCGACGACGTTGCAGTCGACGTCGGCCTCCGAGTCCTCTTCATAGGCGAGGTCGAGGACGGCCTGGCCCGCGCAGATTCCGACCGAGACCGCGGCCACGGTCTCGCGCAGCGGCCACCGCGGAATCCGCTTGTCACGGCTCAGCTTCGCCAGCGCCATCGCGAGGGCGACACACGCACCGGTGATGCCCGCGCACCGCGTGCCGCCGTCGGCCTGCAAGACGTCGCAATCGAGCGTGATGGTGCGCTCGCCGATGCCGCGCAGCTCCGTGACGGAGCGCAGCGACCGGCCGATCAGCCGCTGGATCTCGAGCGTGCGGCCGCCCTGCTTGCCCTGGGCCGCCTCGCGCGCCGAGCGCGTGTGCGTGGCGCGCGGCAGCATGCCGTACTCGGCCGTGACCCAGCCGCTGCCGGTTCCCTTGAGAAACACCGGGACGCGGTCCTCGATCGAGGCTGCGCAGAGAACCTTCGTGTGCCCGAGGGTGATGAGCGCGGAGCCTTCGGCGTGGCGCGCCACGCCCGTCTCGATCGACACCGGCCGCAGCTCCGAGGGCTTGCGCCCGTCGGGGCGCGGCGTCGAGCGCGTCACGGCCGCACCGCCCGCGTCGGCAGGACGCGCGCCGTCGGGGTGGCCGGCGGCACCGTCGGCGTCGCGGAAGGCGGCGTCGCCGCGGGCGTTTGCGCGCCGGCGGGCTCGACGATGCCGCGGATGAAGAGGAGCGGTCGGGTCAGATCCACGTGGCCTCCCAGGGTTTCGGCGGGCTCGCCGTTGACGAGGATTCTCACACGGGACGTCTCGGCCACGTTCTGCAGCGTCGTATTGACGAGCGAGGCGACGATCGTGAGCTCCTCGTCGGAGCCGAAGGCGAGGCCCGCATCCACCGCCAGGTCGAGCACGACCTGGCCCTCGGGCAGGAGAAACGCGTTGCGCAGGTGCATCTTGTCGGGGATCGCCCCCATGAGCCCCGCGTGCTGCGGCCCCTTCCGGAGCTCTTCGAAGAGGGCCTTCAGGAAGGCCGTGCCGCCGGAGGGCTTCGGGATGTCGCGTTCCTCGGGGTGCAGCAACTGCCCGTCCTGGTCCGGGAAGTAGAGCGTGACGCGGATGGTCTCGATCACGGGCGCCGGCGTCGTGCCCGGCGCCGCAGTCACGGGCACCGGGGGCGCGGACGTCACGCGCAGGAACGGCCTCGGCCCGCGCCGCACGAAGCGGGGCAACCCGCTGCGATTCACGAAGATGAGCGCCGCCACCGCGGCGGCCAGGAGCGCGAGCAGGACCGCCGCCGCGCGGCGGCTCATGGCGCGGGCGCGGGCGCGGTGGCCGGTGTCGGACGAGCCGCGCCGGGCATGCGGCGCGAGAAGAAGCGCGCGACCGCGCGGGCCACGGCCTCGGCGACGGCCTGTTGAAATTCCGGATTCTTGAGCTTCTTCTCCTCTTCCGCATTCGAGATGAAGGCCACCTCGACGAGGACCGCGGGCATCGACGCCCCGACCAGAACGCGGAAGGGCGCCTGCTTGATGCCGCGGTTTGCGGTATCGGACACGGCGTTCAACTCCGACTGGATCGCGTCGGCGAGCTCGCTCGATTCCTTCAGGTGCGCACTCTGGGCGAGATCCCAGAGGATGAAATCGAGGGCGGGATTGGCGGATGCGTCCCCGCCCCCGGCCGCAGACGCTGCGGCCCCGGCCTGGTTCTCCTCCCGGGCGACCTCCTGCGCGATCTTGTCGGAGGCTTCGAGGGAGAGGTAATACGTTTCGGAGCCCTTGGCCGAGGCCGCGCGCGACGAGTTGGCGTGGACCGAGAGGAAGAGGTCCGCCTTCTCGTGGTTGGCGATCGACGTCCGATCGTCGAGCGAAATGAGGACGTCGGTGTCGCGGGTGAGGACCGTGCGGCAGGCAAGGACCTTCGGCAGCGCGGCCGCGAGCCTCCTGGCGATCTCGAGCGTGGCTTCCTTCTCCTGCAACCCTCCGGGGCCGATCGCGCCGGTCTCGACGCCGCCATGACCGGGGTCCACGACGATCGTCAGCGCCGGGACCGACGCAGGCGCCGGGGCCGCCGGCTCGACGGGCGCCGCCGCGGCCGGGCGCCGCCCCACCTCGATCACGAGCCGGTCGGGCGAGGTCAGCGGATACGCGCGCGCCGTCAGCCCCGGATCGCGGAAGTCCACCGTCGCCGTGTCGGCGGCGAAATGGACGGCGGCAACGAGGGGATCGTCGAACTTCTTCTCGGGAAACGGCGGATCGATCTTCGTCTCCGGAAATCGGATCTGGAAGCCCTTGTCCGAAAGCGCCGTCGCCGTCTTCGCGGCCGCGGACAGGCGCAGGACGACCTGGGTCGTCGGAGCGACGTGGACGACCGCGACCTCGATGGACACGGGAAGGGGGCCGGCGGCCGTGAGCGTCCACGCGCGCCTGGCGGCGTCGTAGGTGCCGGCGGCGCCCGCGAGCGGGAAGAGGACCTTCTCGAAAAAGTCGGCCGGGGCGTAGAGGGAGCCTCCCGCCAAGTGCGCCGGCGCGGAGATCGGCACGATGCGGCGGTCCACCGGGACCTGCGCCGTTCCGGGACCGAGGAGGATCTGGTGGCCGAAGCCGGTCACCGTCAGGACGTTGGTCCCGGGGTCCGACGCCACCGTGAATCCGAGCGCCCGCGCCGCGTCGGAGACGACGAACTCCCGGCCCCCGAGCGTGCCGAGAGGATGCGACTCGCCCTTCCACGTGATCGTCGCGCGCTCCTCCGCCCGTGCGGAGACGGAGAGGCTCGAGAAGAGCAGGGCGAGGGCCGCGGCGACGGCGGCTATGGGGCGATTTCTCAACCGGGCGCTGGTGTTTCTATCGATGCGCGTGCTCCGCCGAAGGGTAGCACGACCGCGCTCAGGCGCGCGGCTTCCGGGCCACGACGTAGATCTCGGCCGCCCGCTCCTCGTGACCGCCGAGCCAGAGTTCGGTCAGCTCGAATCCGGCGAGGGCCAGCGTCTGGCGAACCTCGGCCTCGGTCGAGGGGCGCACGCGGGCGGGGCTGCGGAGGTCGACGTCCGCGGCTTCGGCGAAGGCCTTCGCGTAGACCGGCGCGAGGAAGTTCGGAAACTGGGTGACGAAGACGCCGCCCGGCCTGAGCACGCGCAGCGCCTCGCGGAGGTAGAGAAACGCGTCCTCCTTCTCAAGGTGCTGCAACACGAGAAATGAGAACACGAGGTCGAAGCGGTTGGCCTCGAAGGCGCCGAGAAACTCCCGGTTGCCGACCTCGCGCAGGTGCACGTTGGGGAACGCGGCCAGCCGCTCTCGCGCCCGCAGAATCATCTCGCCGCTGACGTCCACGGCCCAGAGTTCCCGGACCTTCGGGGCGACGTAGCGGTCGACGCGCCCGACGCCGCACCCGATGTTCAGGACCTCGTCGCCGTCGCCGAGGTACCGGCCGACGAACTGGGCGTCCTTCTGTCCGGCGAATTCGAAGTGATCCGCCGTCGCGCCCGTGAGGACGGCGTCCTCGGCACCGTTGAGGGCAGCCTCGTTCCAGGCCGCCTTGTAGTCCGGCTGCCGCGCCCGCCGGGCGCGGCCTCGCCAGGGCGGACGCAGGATCTCGAGGACCCGCGCGAGCAGCGTCCGCATCCGGCTACGGCTTGGGCCGGTTCTGGACGAACTGCCAGCCGAACCGGCCCTTGATGCAAAGGTGGCCGCTCGTGACGGAATGATCGAGGGGCGAGGTGACGCGGACGATCTCGTTGTCCTGCACGCGCAGCGCGAGCGTGCATCCGACGCCGCAGTAGGGACAGATGGTGTCGGTCACGGTCTGGCGCGACTCGTCCCACCTGCCGGCCTCGCGCAGGTCGTGCTCGCTCTTGAACATCAGCGCGCCCGTCGGGCACACGCCGATGCAGTTGCCGCAGTACACACAGGCGGACTCGGGCAGCGGCGTCGCGAGCTCGGTCGAGATGCGGGCGTCGAAGCCGCGGCCGGCCACGGCGATCGCAAACGTGTTCTGCGCCTCGACGCCGCAGGCCTGGACGCACTTGTAGCAGAGGATGCACTTGGCGTAATCGCGGATGTAGAGGTCGTTGTCCACCTTGACCGGTTGCGCGACGGTGGCCGCCCGGCCGACCCGTCCCGGGTGGTGGTGGCCCGGCAGCGCGGCGTCGCGCTCGCCGGCGGCGGCGGGAGCGGCGGGCGGCCCGAATCGGGCCGGGTCCGCGCCGTAGCGCTCCATCCAGCGCCCGACGTCCGGCGAGGCGCACGAGAGGTCCGCGGAGGACGCGAGGAACTCGAGCACGACCTTGCGCGAGAGGCGCACGCGCTCGCTGTCGGTCTTCACGGTCATCTTCGGCTCGACCGGGCGGGAGCAGGCGGGGACCAGCGCGCGCGAGCCCTCGACCTCGACGACGCAGACGCGGCACACGTTGATCGGCGTCAGGTTCTCGAGGAAGCAGAGCGTGGGCGTGTCGATCTTCTCGGCGCGGCAGGCCTCGAGGATCGTCGTTCCCGTCGGCACGGTGACGCTCCTCCCGTCGATCGAGAGCGTGACGGGCGCCTCCGACCCGAGACGTCGCTCGGCGCCGATCATGCCGGGAAGACTCCGAGCTTGCGGATCGCGGACTGGATCGCGCCCGACGCGGTCTGGCCGAGGCCGCAGATCGAGGCGTCCTTCATCGCGCGGGCGATCTCGTCGAGGAGGGCGTCCTCGCCGGGGCGACCCTTGAGCGGCCGACCCGCGTCCAGGCGCCCGACCAGCTCCTCCTGGCGTTCGGTTCCGACGCGGCAGGGGACGCACTGGCCGCAGGACTCGTCGCGAAAGAACGCGGCGATCCGGCGCACCGCGTCGCGCAGGTCCGCGCGCTCGTCGTAGACCATGACGACGCCCGAGCCGAGGGACGCGTTGATCGCCCGCGTCCCCTCGAAGGTGAGGGGCACGTCGAGCTCTTCCGGCGTCACGAAGGATCCGGCCGCTCCGCCGAGAAGCACGGCGCGCACCGCGCGGCCGCCCGGGACTCCGCCGGCGAGTTCGATCAGCTGCCGCAGCGTCGGGCCGAAGGGGACCTCGTAGACGCCCGGTCGTTCGACGTGGCCGGACAGGCAGAAGAGCTTCGGGCCGGTGGACTGGGCGGTTCCGATCGCGGCGAAAGCGTCGCCGCCCTCGAGGACGATCGGAAGAACGTTGACGAGCGTCTCGACGTTGTTGATGACGGTGGGCTTGCCGAAGAGGCCCTTCTCGACGGGAAAGGGCGGCTTGTTGCGGGGCTCGCCGCGGAAGCCTTCGATCGAGTTGAAGAGCGCCGTCTCCTCGCCGCAGATGTACGCGCCCGCCCCGCGGCGCAGCTCGATGTCGAACCGAAAGCCCTTGCCGAGCACGTCCTCGCCGAGCAGGCCGGCCGAGCGCGCGGCGGCGACCGCGCCGGCGATCCGTTCGGCGGCGGTCGGGTATTCGCCGCGCACGTAGAGGTAGCCCTGCTCGCACCCGGTCGCATAGGCGACGATCGTCATCGCTTCGACGACGGCGAAGGGATCCTCCTCCATCAGCACCCGATCCTTGAATGTCCCGGGCTCCGACTCGTCGGCGTTGCAGACGAGGTAGTGCGGTTGCGCCGGCTGCTTCGCAACCGCGTCCCACTTGCGGCCCGCGGGAAACGCCGCGCCGCCGCGTCCCTGGAGCTTGGAGGCGAGGGCCTCGCGGATCACGCCCTCGGGCCCGAGCGCGAAGGCACGGGGCAAGGCGCGGTAGCCGCCGTGCGCGCGGTAGTCCTCGAGGCTCGCCGGGTCGACGTGGCCGACGCGGGCGAGCAGGCGCAGGGCATCGCGGCGGGAGTCGAACGTTTGCGGCGCGGACAGGGAGCCCCCCCTCACCCCACCCCTCTCCCCCCTACGGGGGGCGAGGGAGATCTGATAGGGCTGAGGTGGCTGAAGGGTCCCCTCTCCCGGCGGGAGAGGGACAGGGTGAGGGGCGTTCCTGACCGCCAAGACGTCGGCCGGTGCCACGACGAAATCCTTCGCGCCCTCGCCCGCGCACTGAAAGAGGACCGCGGGCGCCCGTTCGCACAGGCCCAGACACGGCGAGGGCCGCACGCCGCCGGCCGGAAGCGTCTTCTTCAGTTCCGCGAGGAGCGCGGGCCCGCCCGCCAGCCGGCAGGCGAGGTCGTCGCAGACGTGCACGATCGTCTTCGGCTGCGGCGCGACCGAAAGCATCGCGTAGAAGGTCGCCACGCCGTACGCGTCGGCCGGTGCGACCGAGAGCCGCTGGCAGACGTAGTTGAGCGCTCCCGCCGAGATCCAGCCGATGCGCGACTGGATCGCCCACAGCGCCGGCAGCAACAGGTGCCGCCGCGCGCGCGCCGCATGCCCTCCGAGGGCGAGGTGCCCCTCCGTTTCGGGCCGCCGCTCTCCGCCCTCCCATCCGCTCTCGGCCGGGCCCGCGACCGAATCCACCGCCCCGCGCTCCTCGGCGGAAGCGTCGGCGCCCGGGATGAGGTGGAGATCCACGGGGTTACTCTAGCCGAACCGGTCCGTCAGGGCTTCGGCGTCTGTCCCTCGATCGCCTTCAGGCTTTTCTCGCGCTCGGCCAGCTGTTCGACGACCATCTGGTAGGCCAGGTAGTACTTGTAGATGTTGCTGACGTACGTCACCGTCTCGCGGCCCATTCTTTCGGCCACGACGAGCTCGACGTTGTTGAACCAGACGTTCTTGTCGAGCCCGCGCTCGGCGGCGAGCCTTCGCATCTGTGCGATTCGCGCCGGCCCGGCGTTGTAGGAGGCGAACGTGAAGAGCTCCTTGTTCAGCGCGTCCATCGGCTCGCCGCCGTAATACTTCGTCATCATGAAGCGGACGTACTTGACGCCGGCGTGAATGTTCGGCTCGAGCAGCGTAATGTCGCCGACGCCCATTTCTTTGCCGGTTGGAGGCATGACCTGCATCACGCCGATGGCTCCGACATGGCTCTTGGCGTTCTGGTCGAGCCGGGACTCCTGGTAGCCCTGCGCGGCAACCAGCAGATAGTCCAGGTCGTACTGCCCGCAGTACTTCCGAAAGAGCTCGACCACCTGCCGGAACTTCGCGGCTTCCTCCGGAGACGTCGCCTCGCGCGCGAACTTCGAGCTCTTGAAATACTTCTGCAACAACTGGTTCCGAGTGCTCGAACCCGGGGGATAGCGCGCGAGGAAACGATTGAGCGCCGCCTTGAGCTTCGGGCTTCCTTTTCGAATCATCCAGGCGATGTCGGCGCCCGTCCGGAGCGTGGCGTTCCGGTTGAGGGTGAGGTGGGGGAGGACCTGCTTCCAGAACCCCGCGATGAAGTCGTCGGCGATCGTGGCCTGCACCAGGCCGGCGTTGACCATGTCGAGGAGGTCCTCGGTTTCGAGGGTCTCCGGAGCGAGGCGCAGCTTGACCGGCGGCTTTCCGGCCTTCGCGAGGGTTGCATTGAGCGTCTCGAGCCCCTCATAGAAGGATGAGGACTTGCGGACGTACACCTCCTTACCCGAAAGGTCCTCGATGGTGGCGATCGGAGGCGAGCCCGCGCCGGTGACGACGATCTCGGAGACGTTCTTGAAGGTGGGGTCCGTGAAATCGACCTTTTCCAGTCGGTCCGGGGTGATCGTCAGGCTCGCGGCCGCGATGTCCCCTTTTCCGGCGAGGAGGGCCGGAATGATCTCGTCGCGGGACACCGGGAGAAAGATCACGTGAACCCGGACGCTGCCGCTCTTGAGCGTCTTGTTCAGATCGTCCTCGAAGAGCCGGAAGGCATCGTAGGCGGCGCCGCGCTGGGTAAAGCGATCGATGAAGTAGTGCGTCTTCGAATACGTGACGAGCACGCGGATCTGGCGGCGCTCGATCATGCCGTCGAGATCGCCCGTCCATGCCTTGAGCGTCCGGTGCGTCGGCAGGGGGGCGCCGGGCTGCAGTTCCGAGGTGCTGGCCCGGGATGACTGAGCGAGCAGCCGCGGGGCGTGCACGACGGCCAGGAGCAGGGCGACGGCGAACGGAATCCTGGCGAGCCGGGGAATGTCCCGCCGTGCCCTCACTCTCTACGCCCCCAGCCGCTCGATCCGAATCGCGCTCGCCTTGAACTCGGCCGTGCCCGACTTCGGGTCGATCGCGTCGATCGTCAGGATGTTGGTCGCCACGTCGTCCTGGAAGTGCAGCGTCATGAAGGCGAGCCCCGGCCGCAGCGTCGCGTCGTAGCGCGCGGGCACCTCGATCGCTCCGCGCCGCGAGACCGCGCGGACCAGCTCACCGTCGCCGACGCCGAGGCGCGCGCCGTCCTCCGGCGCGATGTCGAGCGACTCGCCGCGCCGCAAGGGCGACGTGTAGCCTCCCGTCTGGACGCCGGTGTTGTAGGAATCGAGGCGGCGCCCGGTGGTCAGGCGGATGGGAAAGTCCTCGGACAGCTTGTCCACCGGAGGATCGTGCTCGACGGCGTTGAACGGCGCGCGCGGCCCCTCGACGGGGTCCTTCCAGAGCCGCCCGTGAAGAAAGGGGCTGCCGGGGTGCGCTTCGTCGGGGCAGGGCCACTGGAGACCGCCGAGCTCCTCCAGCCGCCGGTAGCTCATGCCGCCGTGCCACGGCGAAAGCGCGCGCAGCTCGTCCCAGACCTGCTCGGCCGTCGGGCGTCCCCAGTCGGAGCCGAGGCGGCGCGCCAGATCGCCCAGGATCGCGAGGTCCGCCCGCGCGAGCCCGGGCGGTTCGAGCGCCTTGCGCACGCGCTGGACGCGCCGCTCGCTCGAGGTCACGGTCCCGTCGTCCTCGCACCAGGAGGCGGCGGCGGGCAGCACGACGTGTGCGATTTCGGCCGTCTTCGTCAGGAACATGTCCTGCACGACGATGTGGTCGAGCCTTCCCAGCAGCTGGACCGCGCGGCCCTGGTCGGCCTCCGACTGCACCGGATTCTCGCCGAGAACGAAGAGCGCCTTGAACCGGCCGTGCTCCATCGCCTCGAACATCTGGGAAAGATGCAGGCCCTTTCGCGACGGGATCGAGGCACTCCATGCGCGCTCGAACTTTTCGCGCAACGCCGGGTCGTCGACGTCCTGGCCGCCCGGCAGCTTGTTGGGCAGCGCTCCCATGTCGCCGCCTCCCTGCACGTTGTTCTGGCCCCGCAGCGGACAGACGCCGGAGCCCCAGCGTCCCACGTGTCCCGTGAGCAGGGCGAGGTTGATGAGGGCGAAGACGTTGTCGACGGCGTTGTGGTGCTCGGTGATGCCGAGCGTCCAGCAGAGCTGGGCCGTCTTCGCCTTCGCGTAGGCGTGGGCGACGTCGCGAATCGCCGACGCCGGGACTCCCGTCTCCTTCTCGGCGTATTCGAGCGTGTACTTTTCGACGCCCGCGCGATAGGCGTCGAAGCCCGTGGTCGCCCGCGCGATGAACTCGCGGTTCTCGAGCCCGGCGCGCAGAATCTCGCGGCCCATGGCGTTGGCGAGGGCGATGTCGGAGCCGACCTCGAGGCCCATCCACACGTCCGCCCACTGCGCGGACACCGTCCGCCGCGGGTCGACGACCGCCAGGCGTGCGCCGTTGCGCAGGCCCTTGAGGACGTGGTGGAAATAGATCGGGTGCGCCTCGCGCGCGTTCGATCCCCACAGGAGGACGTACTCGGTCTCCTCGA